>CAMDVY010000074.1 GCA_945878745.1 Klebsiella pneumoniae
CGAGTCAACCAGGTTTTCGACCAGCGCGGCCGCAAACCATGCGAGTGGGGGGATCACGAAGTACAGCGTTGGCCGCCACAGCGCTGAACGTGTCACTGGCCATTCCGTCACCGCAAGGATGCGTTCGCGGTGTCGAATCAGTGCCTCAATCTTCGGATTGGCAATCACCTCGGTCGACCAGCTCTCTCGATGTCCCAGCTCACGATCCAGTCGTTCAAGTTCTGCATCACGTGCCGCTTTGATCGCGCCACGAATGCCCCACATGGGTCGCGCGACTAACCAGATCGCCAATGGCAGGATCAGCATCAACGGTGGCAGCCAGTCTACGGTCGAAAGTTCACCCACCAGCGCCGCCTGTACCAGCAGGAACGTCAACCCGCCCACCGCGATCAACATGATGCGTTGCCCGATCTCCATGAAGGTCGAGAGCCGGTGCGTTGCCAGCAGGTCGATACGAATGCCATGCCGACCCAGTCGTGCCAGGGCATTGGCCATGCGCACCATGATCGCGAAGCTGTAGGTCATCAGCAGCCACAAGGCCATGAACACCGGCACGTTCCAGTAATACAGTGGGTTGACGACTTCATCACCACGCAACTGCCTGCCGATACTGCCGAACACCAGATTGACGACCACCCAGATGATGATCGTCGCGAGCACAACGATCATCATCGCGCGGGTCGACAGTGGCTGCAGGATTTGCTCCGCCACATGATGCTCGCTGTCCCTCGTCAGCGGACGCAGCGCGATGAGATCCTCGCGGGCACGACGAGCAGCCCAGATGATGAATCCACAGGCATAACCAATCGCAGAACAGTTGACGACGGCGATGACCGATACCGTCCACAGTACCCGTGGTTCCGCCTGTACATCCGCATACACCGCGAACAGGTTGACCAGAAACATCGAAAGAAACAGCAGTGCGGCGAGAAGACCAAATTGAAATGGGGTAATGCCCAAACGACTCTGCGCCCTGAACAGCCAGGCCACGCGCGGCCATTCAGCTTCTTTGGTGGAACTTCTTTTCTTCATGGCTGGAGGTCAGCTTCTGGCGGAGAATTCGGTAGGCTTCTCCAGATCGAGGATCGTTTCGGTGAGGTCATCAAGCCGCTTCGACAAAATCGCCTGGGCATCATAGAGGCCTCGATTGTAGAAGTAGACGCCAACTTCTTCGGCCATGAAATCCAGCAGGAATTCCGCATCAAAGCGGCCGATCTGCTGCTTGAGTTCCTGATCGAAGTACAACTGGATCTTGCGAACGATATGCGCCTTCTCTTCCGCGGAAAAACTGATCTCAGACATCACAACTCCAGAGTTTATCGATCACAGCATACCTAGACTGCCACGCATGAAAACGTCGCTGCGATGATGGGCGCATGCCAACTGATTGGCATCACGGCCGCTTCGGTTATAGTGACGACAATATCCGTCCTGTCACGCCTACCTTAACGGAGAACATATGAAGAACACGCTCAGTGCCTTGACCCTGCTCCTTTTCGTCACGGCCTGCGGCTCCCCGGAGCAGCCTGAGAATGCAGATAGTGCCGACACTGCGGTGCCCGCCGGTGATTCAGCCGCCGTCGAACCTACGCCACCCACTTCGCTGGACAACATTCTGGCAGCACAATCCGACGAGATGAAGGCTCGCTATGTCTGGCGTCATCCCAAGGAGACGCTCGAGTTCTTTGGCGTTCAACCCGGACAGGTGGTTGTCGAAGCGCTACCCGGTGACGGTTGGTACACCAGGATCCTGCTGCCCTATCTTGGCGGGTCCGGCAAGCTTCTGGGTGTCAACTATGCCGATACGATGTGGGCCAAGTTCGGTTTCATGAACGAAGAACAACTGGCCAAGCTCAAGACTTGGACTACCGACTTTTCGGCTGGTGCCCAGGAGTGGCGCGGCGATGCAGGAGCACCCGTTGACGCCTTTGTTTTTGGTGCACTGCCTGAAACCATGAAGGGCACCGCTGACGCCGTGCTGCTGATTCGTGCGCTGCACAACCTCGCTCGCTTCGAAAACGATGGCGCCTTTCTTACCTCGGCGCTGGCTGACGTGAACGCGGTACTCAAGCCCGGCGGCATCGTCGGGATCGTTCAACATGAGGCCCGCGCCGATATGCCTGACGAGTGGGCCAACGGCAACGCCGGGTATCTCAAGCGCAGCTTTGTCATCGAGCAGATGCAGAAGGCTGGCTTCGAGCTGGTGGATCAGGCCGAGTTCAATCAGAACCCCAATGACAAGCCCACCGCTGAGGAGTTCGTCTGGCGATTGCCGCCGAACTATCGTACGTCAGCAGATGACGCCGAGAAGAAGGCTGCCATGGACGCGATTGGTGAATCCAATCGCATGACGCTCAAGTTTCGCAAGCTCTAGGAGTCTGCGCGGCAGAAGGCGGCGGAGCGAGGCGAGTGTCAATTCGAGGCCGATTTTTCGTTTGTTTGAGGCGAGTAGTGGGCGCTACACAACGAAAACGAACGGAAAATCGGACCGAAGTGGCGCCGCCGCAGCCTGTCGATCTTCTGCTGCGCAGACTCCTCGCCCGCACTATTCATGAAGGAACGTAACGAGGGCACCGAGAGTAGTGAAAACGCAGGGTGGCGCGGACAGTAGCGCGCACAGGCGTGCTGTACAGCACGTCGAGCACGTGGAGGGAGCACGCCCTGTGATTTCGCGGCTTACGGCGTCCGCAGTAGGTCATTCATGAATTGAGCGGGCTACGCCTGCTGTTGCAACGGACGACTGGAACCGCTTAACAAGTCGCTTGAGCGACTTCTTGAGCACGGGGTCAGTCGTCCGTAAGACCCTGATCACCATAACGGGACGCCGGTCCCGGGCCGCTCGGCCCTAACCGTCCCTTCTCGCCAAAGTGGCCCTGTCCCGGCACGTAATTGAATTCTACCCGAATGCCATCCGGATCCTCGAACAGAATCGAGTAATAGCCCGGTGCAAAGTGTTCGCCCAACTCCGGACCGTGGATGATCTTTGCAGCCAGCGTATCGCGAACAAAGTCGTGGATCTGATCCACGTCAGCCGTTGAGCGTGCCCGAAAACAGAAGTGATGCAGTCCGGATACATCCTGATCAAACAAATGACCCCGTTTTTCTGGCGGCGCACCTCGCACCAGAATGCCGGTGCGGCTGCCAATGCAATACACCACGTTTTCGCCTCTGATCAGCGTCTTCATTTCCAGAAAGTTGCATAACTTTTCCCAGAACGGCAGGCCGGCATCCGGATTGCGTACGGTCAGTTGAATATGCGCGATTCCGTTGACATCGACGGTCATGGAGGTCTCCGTGGTGGTTCTAGCACCCTATCAGCATAACGCTGGGGGTAGAATCTTCGGACGAGTCCTTTGACCGGAGTACGGCATGAAAGTACCCATGTTCCTGATCATGGTGCTGGTTCTTGTTTCGCCCTGCGCACGCGCTACCGCCCTGGACCCAGCCGAACTCGGCGCGTATGTCGATGGCTTTGTTACCGGTCGCTTGCGTGATGAGGGCGTGGTCGGTGTTACCGTGGCCATCGTCCAGGATGGTCAGCGCATTCTTTCCAGGGGTTACGGCTTTGATGATCTGGAAGCACGACGTTACGTCGACTCGAGTCGTTCGCTGTTCCGACCAGGCTCCATCAGCAAGACTTTCACGTGGACCGCCATCATGCAGTTGCATGAACAGGGCAAGATCGATCTGGAGAAGGACATCCAGGACTATTTGCCGAATGTCGTCATTGAAAAGGCATTCGACAGACCGATCACCCTGCTGGACCTCATGTCCCATCGACCGGGCTTCGAAGAGTCTGCACTTGGACACCTCATTGGCAACAAGCCAGAGGCGGTGTTGTCACTGGTCGACTACCTCAATTCCCATCAGCCTGAACAGGTCTACCCGCCCGGCGACGTGCCTGCCTATTCAAACTACGGCACGGGTCTGGCCGGCCTGATTGTCGCCAATGTGTCCGGCATGCCGTTCGAGGACTACATCGAGCAGAAGGTGTTGTTGCCGCTTGGCATGAGCAACAGCACCTTTCGCGAACCGTGGGGAAGTCAGCGTCCTGGCGCGATGACCAAGGCCATGCAGGACAACGTCAGCAAGGGCTACATCCGTGTCGGTGGCGAGTATCAACATACACCGTTTGAATTCATCGGCCATCTGGGGCCGGCCGGCGCGTTGTCGACTACAGCGGACGACATGGCGCTGTGGATGCTTGCACATCTGGGCAATGGGGCCTTGCCGGATACCGGAACAGGAGAAAGCAGGATCCTGCAGACCGACACGGCAGTCCTCATGCATTCACAACATCGAACCCTTGATCCTCGGCTGCCCGGGATGGCGCACGGATTCATCGAAGCAACGGTCCAGGGGTACCCGACCTATGGACACAGCGGCGGCACCGCCCATTTCCTGTCTGACATGGTCATGATCCCGGAACTCGGGCTGGGTGTGTTCATCTCGACCAATACGACGGGTGGTGGTGGAAGGGTCATGAACGGTTTTGTGCGAGAACTTGTCACGCGCTTCTTTCCACCTGGGCCGGACTATATTGACTTCCCTGCGGAACACATTGATGCAAGCCCGGATATTTTTGGTACCTACATCCTAAGCAGACGTGCGCATACCACTGTGGAAAAACTCGCTTTTCCGGTCGCCAGCATACAGCCCTCAACCACGGGTGATCTGCTGATCGGTGGTTTCGATAGCGAGCCAATCCGGTTTGTCGCCATCGCACCCGACCACTTCAGATCGGCTATCGATCCTGGCAGTCAACTGATCTTCGAGCGCGACCAGGAGGGCCACATCACTCGCCTGCTCACTTCCATTCCCATCATGATTGGCATCCCGGCGGGATTTCTCGAGCGTCAGGATGGTGTGTACGGCACCCTGGCTCTGTGCACTCTCGTGTTCGTTGGTGTGTTACTCGGCAGCTGGCATCGCAGCGGCAGAAATCTCCCTTCAACCCCGGCAGAGCGGCGAGCCATGTGGCTCACCGGCACGATGGCCACTGTCTGGCTGATTGCCATGCTGTTGATGACCATCGGCATGCTGTCGATCGGCGACCCGCGTAACATCTTCTTCAACTTCCCGAGCCCCGTATTCCAGGCAGGTCTGTGGGCGATTCTGCTGGCGGTGGTGTTCACGGTGTTGGCGGCAGCGTTCACCCCGGTGGCACTCGGCAACGGCACATGGACGGTACGCCGCCGGATCAGGCACGTGATGGTGATCGCCGCCGGTTGTGTGACCGCCTGGATTCTCTGGACATTGAATGCCGTCGGCTTCAACTATTTCTGACTTCAATTTTAGGAGTGATCTCCTGATCGCGATCCAATGGCACCCTGGATTCGTAGGAGCGATCTCCTGATCGCGATCGTTGATGTGCCCAATAATCGCGGTCAGAGACCGCTCCTACAACGAAACCGTCCATATCGTGGGGAAGGTCATGGGCCTGCAAATACACCGATGATCATCGAATCAAGGTTAATGGACACACCTTTCATGGAGAGCTTGGCATGACCCGAATGAGCTGGTTTGTGAGCGGTCTTGTTTGTCTGCTGGCGAATGCTGTGTATGCAGACAATATGAGCACCATCAATGTTGCCACGGTTGAAGCGCATCTGGGCGTACAGATCACGCCTGCAGATTCAACGTCGCTGACGTTCCAGCTGCTAGGCTACACCACCCGTCAGATGCCGAAGGCTGTTGCTGTCGCAAGCAACCGCGATGGCCGAGCCGTCACCGGTGTCAGCGCCACCGGTGGCACCCGAGGACTGGCTGCCAGCTCAGCGCTGGTCGCCTGTGAAACAGCGCGTCAGCCCCTGGCGTCTGTGTTGATCAATCCATGCGAACTGATGATGCAGGGCAATGAATGGGTCGGCACACATGCGCAACTGACACGCGACATCACACCTGACAGCGCGGCATCTGTCTGGCGTGTCCAGGGCAGTGGCGGCGTCGTTTACCTGGCGGGCTCCGTGCACGTGCTGACGCCATCCTTCTACCCGCTCGCACCCGCATTCGTACACGCATTTGGGAAAGCTGATCGCCTGGCACTGGAGCTGAACCCGCTACTCTCCATGCAGCCGGACCGCATGGCGGTGATGCAGGCCGCCATGGTGGCATCCCCCGACCATGTGAGGCATGCGCTCGGCGCGCCGTTGCGTTCTCGATTGGCCGAGTATCTGGCGACTCAAGGCATGCCACTCGACGCCGTCTTGCGCTTCCAGCCTGCAATTCTCTCGACCCAGCTTTCTATTCAGGAAATGGCAGCCTATGGGTATGCACCCCAATATGGTGTCGACCTTCACTTTGCACAGCGCGCAACACAGCAGGGCATGCCTATCCTCGAACTGGAAACCATCGAAAGTCAGATGCAGGCACTTACAGGCATGCCTCTTGAAGCCCAGGCAAAACTCCTGGAGCAGACACTCGATCAAATGGCCACTGCTCAAGAGGCCGTGACCGATCTTGTCACCAGCTGGCTCACCGGCGATGCCGATCATCTGCATGCTTTGATGCAGGAAGAGTTCCAGGGTTCGCCGATCATGGAAACGCTGGGCCGAAGATTGATCGACGAGCGCAATATCAGGATGGTGGCGCAGATTCGCACCTTCCTGAGTGAGCCATCGACAACCCTGGTGATCGTTGGTGCCGGGCACTACGGCGGAAGTCCGGGAATAGTGAATCTGCTGCGCACCGCCGGGTTCAAGGTTGAGCAACTGACGCAAGCGGGTACTCTCCTCAGGGACGGTCAGAAATCCGCCGTTCCTGCACCACTCACCAACCAGGGGAATCGGTCATGACGATCCACGCCACACGCGGCGCGACAATGCTGTACCTCATCAAGCGCCGACCAACGACCACCCGTGAAGAGCTTGTCGTGCACTGGTTCGCGCGGCATATGCCACCTGTCATCGAGAGTCAGAACGCGCAGGCAGCGGCGGGCAGGATTCACGCCTGGCGTTACATCGCCACGCTTTTCGATGCCGACAGCAGCGGCAAACATGAGTGGGACGGTCTGGCGGCACTCTCGTTTGATGCGGCGCTGCCCACACGGGGTGTGCAGCATGGAGAACCACCCACCGACAGCTTCCAGGAGAAGGCGTTGCCCTATCGTCCCTGGGCAACCACCGAGCATGTGGTGATCGAGGGTGGTGAGCATCTCCCAGTCGTCCCTTCCGCGCTCGGGAACCCTTATCCGTGTACCCACACCGGATTTCTCAAGATCAGCTTTCTCGTGAGAGCAAAACCGGGCATTGATCACAAGTCACTGCACGATCATTGGCTGACTACTCACGCACAAAACGTCGCTGGTGTCATGCGACGTGTTGGCGGACTACGGTACGTTGTGCATCTGAGCCTCGAACCGGACCACGCGCCGTACGCGGGACTTGCCGAGCTGTATTTTCGCAACACCGACGACTGGCGACGCTACAAAGCGACTATCCAGCCGGATGGCATGGAGCAATTTGTTACCGATGAAGGCACGCTCGTCCTGCGCGCGCAAACCGAGATGATAGGTATTCCGTAGTCCCTATCCGGGTACTCCCGGATCGATTTAACCTTGATTCGACAATGATCAGTAAAGTTGGAGACCCAAAACCGATCGCGGCGTCGGGCAGCGCTCTCCACTACAGGGGTGGTCTCCTTGTAGGCGGTCTTTGACCGCGATTGTTGGGTTCATCAAAAATCGCGATCAGGAGATCGCTCCTACAGACATTGAGCATCGCGACTTTGTAGGAGCGGTTGCTGACCGCGATAGGGTTCGCGATCAGGAGATCGCACCCACAATTGATTGAATCTGCCAACTTCATTGGTTGTGACCGGACGGCTTGATTTCGGTTGTTATTCCTACCCTCTCCCCTGTCAATTGTTCCGAAGCTCTGAATACCCCTGCGCAGCATTTTGTGTTGAGAAATTACTTCCAATTCAGGTTAACTCAGCGACTTGAACAATGCCTGCCAGCTGGTTGCACTGGCTTCAAGCGAAAACTCCCGCGCCCTTTGTTGTGCCCGTTCTGACATCGCGGCCAGTCGCTCGTCATCGTCGAGCAGCGTGAGGAACCGTTGTGCAAAGGTCTTCGGCGCGAGATCGGCTACCAGAAATCCACTGTCGCCATCCTGTACCACATCACCCAGATCACCGACGTCGGAGACCACCGGCACCACGCCGGAAATCATGGCTTCCAGCATCGACAGCGACACGCCTTCGGATTCCGACGTCAAGACAAACACGCGACTGCGCCGCAGGAAACTTCCCACATCAGACTGCTGTCCTGCAAAGGTCACACACGCTTCGATGCCCAGTTCGCGCGTACGACTTTCCAGCTCCGCCAGGCATTCTCCCGCGCCAACGATAACCACCTTCAACTGACGGCTGGGCTTGGCTGAAAATACTGCATCCAGCAGGCGATCAACCCGCTTGATCGGGGCAAGGCGACCGACAAACAGAACGTCGATATCCTTGTCAGCAGGTCGGCCAGGCAGGAAACGCCGAGTGTCGATACCACCACCATTCCGATAGAGATAACCCTGAATACCTCTGCTGCGATAGAAGTCTGCGGCACCGGTACCCATGGTGACGATGATGTCGAAGCGTTTGACCACATCCACCAGCAGTTGCTCAATGGCTTCTTCCGGGGCTGACAGTTTCCCGAGCAGCCGGTTTTCGGACCGAATGCCTCCGCCAACAACCTCTGCTTCACCCCCCACGCAGAAGTACATGGTCGCCGCGTTGACCAGGCGGCCCACCAGCGCCGCGACCATGCCGTTGAACAGCAGATGGAATCCGCCCACGATATCCGGCCGTTCGCGCACAGCGGTCCAGGCGAACATCAGCAGCCTCGCACCCACATCACCCGACATGCCTCTCAGCCACCGGGGTGGTTGCACCACTGTGAGACCCGGGCGCTCCACCAGCGGATACGTCGTGACAATCGTCAACCGTCCACCGGCGAGGGCTTCGGTAATGGGATGCAGATGGGCGACGGCCCAGTTGGCGGAGTGAAAGGTACCGGTCAGCAAAACCGTGAGCGGTTCCTGTGGACCAAGCCGCCTGGGCGCCGTACGCGCTGGCAGCAGCCAGAGAAAGAACTTCAGACAGGCAAGGACGATTCGAATGAGTCTGCGTTCTTCGGTCGAGCGATCCACTGTGGAATTTTCCGTCATGCGTGACCAGCCAGGCCACCGATGTTCTCACCGATAACCGCCCGCACCCGTGGAATGACCTCGCCAATCAACCGCTCAAGCGGCGCCTGCATCTGGCTCACCGGAATTCCGGGAGGCAATCCCCACGTCACGATATCGGTAATGCCAAATACGCGGATGAAGTTGACCAGTTCATCCACACATTGATCCACCGTCCCAACAATCCACGTCTGTGGCACCGGCTCACCCTTGCCCCCCAGGCCTTCACCACTTTCCTCGAAAAAGCGGGTGTACAACGCCATACGATAGCGCTCGGCAAGCCGAATCGGTGGCCAATCGCGCGCGGCATCCGGTGTTGGCAGAATCCCGCGAATGATGCCGACCCGATGTTGCGCAGTCGTGCGTCCTGCTGCCTGAACCGCTTTCACCCACGGATCGAAACTGCCGGATTTGCGCCCCTGCGGCAGAAAGTGTGCGCCATATCTGGCCGCCCGTAACGCGCCGGCTTCCGACATGGCGGCCACCCAGAGCGGCGGACCTCCCGGCTGCACATAACCGGGCGTGATACGCACATCCTTCAACTGGTAACGCTTGCCTTGATAGCTGAAGCGCTCGCCGCTGAAACAGAGTTTGAGGATCTCGATGCCCTCCTCCATCAGTGACACACGACGCGCGACCGGTATGCCGAAACCCTGGAATTCGTGTGGCGCATAACCCATGCCCACGCCTACTTCGACCCGGCCACCGGAGAGGTTGTCAAGCACCGCCAGGTCTTCCGCCAGACGTACGGGATGATTGAACGGCAACAGGCAGAT
>CAMDVY010000075.1 GCA_945878745.1 Klebsiella pneumoniae
CCCTGCATCCGAGATACCCGTTGCCGCCACAACAAGCGCTTCAACTGACGACACCGCGTCCGGTAGCGGTCCGGAAGACTGGATTGTTCTGCCGGCCGGCAGTTATGTGCTTGAGCCAGATGAGCGTGAACCGTTTGTCCCGCGTGTCATCGATACCTCGCACTTCGCGCTGGTGAAGATGAAGGCATTCGCGGCTGCCGAAGTGGAACGTGAAAGGCAGGAGATCAAAGCGCCCGAATTCGAAGTTCTGCCGGTAGGCGCACGCATCAGCGATAAGCGGACCACGACCACGATGACCAAGATGACCACCACGACGTCGACACCGGTGGCTGATTTCGAACTGGCCGAAGTCGGTGCGTTTCTCGGTTCGGAGACCGAGGACATTGAAGTGTCGTTGCCAGCAATCCCCGACTTTGATCTGGCGGAACCAGGCGCGTTGATCCTGGATACACCAAGAAGACCGACGCCCAAGGCGCCGGACACCTCACACCTGTCCGTCATGGACAATCAATAAACAAGGAATTCCGGTGAAGCTGTACGAAGCCCCGTCACCCAATGCACGTCGTGTGCACATCTTCATGGCCGAAAAAGGCATCGATTGCGAACGTGTCGGCATCGACATTCGTGGCGCGCAGAATCGCACCGAGGAATATCTTGCAAAAAATCCTGCTGGCCGGGTGCCGGTTCTCGAACTGGACGATGGTTCGTTTCTCGGTGAATCCGTCGCCATCTGCCGTTACTTTGACTACATCAATCCGGAGCCTGCCTTGTTTGGCGCGCCAGGCCTTGAAGCCGCTCGTGTGGAGATGTGGAATCGACGGGCAGAACTCAATTTCATGGCCAACGTGGCGGGGGCGTTTCGCAACATCACAGGCTTCTTCAAGGATCGGGAAACCTGTGTGAAAGAGTGGGGCGAAGTTTCGGCCCGCGTGGCGGCGGACTTTGTGCCGATGTTCGAACGGCAACTCGAGAACAATGAGTATCTGGCCGGTGACCGGTTCAGCATTGCCGACATTACCTTTGTCACCGCCTGGGATTTTGCCAGGCAGGTGAAGGTTGTGCCCCTTCCCGATTCACCGAACATTGCGCGCTGGCACAAGCTTGTTGCGGCCAGACCCAGTTATTCAGCAGCCTGAATAGATACTGCAAAGGCTGCAAAGCCGTCACCGACCAGGGCGCGGACGACGGCATCCTGACCAGCCTTGTCTGTGGTGACGGCAACGATGGCGCCACCACCCCCGCCGCCTGTGAGTTTTGCCCCGGTAGCCCCGGCTCGACGCGCGGTATGCACCAGCGTCTCCAGTTCCGGCGTTGACAGGCCGAGTGCATTCAGGAAGCCGTGACAGATGTTCATGGTTTCGCCAAGTCTTACCAGGTCGCCCGCGGTGGCGGCCTGCACTGCGGCATCCGTCAGGGTGCCGATCTCCGTGAACATTCGATCATGTCGCGCCATATCGCGTTCTCGGCGCGCCCGCACGTCAGCGACAGTACTGGCCGTGCTGCCTGCCTGTCCGCTCAGGCCAATAACCAGCGGCAGCGTGACCGGCAGATCGATGAACGTCATGGCGGGATCGCGGCCACGTTGAAACCGTAGCGGTCGCCCGTAAGTTGCAACGGTGTTGTCCACACCAGAAGGCGAGCCATGCGCAGCCACTTCACAGTCATAGGCCAATGCGTTGATGGTCTTGTCATCCAGGCCCAGGGCATGAGTCCGATCGATGGCTCGAATGGCCGCGACCGCCAGCGCCGCTGAACTGCCCAGGCCCATGCCGGGTGGAACATGAGGAAACAGACTGACTTTGGTTGGATGCAGCGCAAGCCCAAGTTTGACGAGCACTGCGTAAAGCGCACCGGCAAAACCTCTGGCATCAGCGGCGAGTGGAACCTGATACTGCCAGGCGTCGATGATCAGTTGATGGCCGCCTGCAGACGATATGGCGGATGCTTCGATCGCCAGCGGCAGCGGGACTGCAAACGCAGGTTGTCCATACACCACGGCATGTTCACCGAGCAGGATGACCTTGCCACAGGCCGATGAACGTTCGCCTTTGACCGCAACATCCGCGGTCAGGCGCTTGACGATTTCTTCAGCTTTCCAGACCTTGATTTCACCACTGTCGACCAGCGCATCCACCACTTTGTCAAACAGCGGTGCGGGAACACCGGCGGTACTGGCGACACTGCGAGCGTGCAGTCGCATGTGATTGTGCTGTATGCCGCGTGTGCTCAAGGAACGCAGCGCAGCGAAGTTCTGGGCCAGGCCCACCACCCCCATGATGCCAGCGAGTTCCGCCGCGTTCGGTGAGCCCAGCAGGCGATGATTCAGACGGACCGCCGGATTGGTTTCCAGCGAACCCCCGACCGTGCCTACCTTGATCGGAATCTCGATTTCACCCACCAGGTCCTGGTTGTCATCGGCGTACCAGCGAGTCAGCGCTCGATACTGCCCATCCCGGGCGGCGTAGGCGTGGGCAGCGGATTCAATGGCGCGCCAGTCGTTGCCGGTGGCCAGCGCCATGGCGTCGACCCCGTTCATGATGCCCTTGTTATGGGTGGTGGCGCGGTATGGGTCTACTCGAGCGAGATCGTTGGCCAGGATGATGCCGTCTCGTACGGCGGCGCCGCTGAAACCACCCGTTGGCAACGTGTTCAACGGAAAGCGGACACGAGCCTTGACGATGGAGCGGTCGCTCAGATTCGACAGTATGCGCAAGTGTACCCTGCCACCGGTGATTGACTCCACCAGGGACGCCACACCTTCGCACATGGTATTGACGAGATTGGCACCCATGGCTTCACGGGTATCGACGTGGATATGCAGCACCACCATGGTGAGACCGCTTTCCGGACCCACATGCACGTGGGTATCCAGGTCGCGGGCGCCACCACCACGCGCCACCATGTTCGGATGAAGCGCGTTGGCTTCCGCGAGGATTTGCGATCGCGCAGCTTCAAGTTGACGGCAGGCAAGCTCGGGATCAACGAGGTCGACGATCTGGATCTGTCCGGTCAGGATCGGTTCGGGTGCATTGCAGGTGAATCCTCCACCATCCCGTGCCATGCGTGCAGCGCCGGACAAACCGGCAACAATCGAGGGTTCTTCAACGACCAGCGGAACGATGTAGTCTCGATCGTTGATGAGGAAGTTGAGTGCGATGCCCCATGGCAGACCGAACACGCCGAGTACGTTTTCGATCATCTTGTCGGCGGTCGGCGACTTCAGCGTGCCCTGGCCCCCACGCAGGCGTTGGCCGTCCTCGGTGCTGATCAGGCCGCGATCAACGAGTGCAGTAATTCGTTCGGCGATAGACAGCCGAAAAAAATTCGGTATGCGCGAGCTGTTATTGCTCGACGTGGAGTCCATGAGGCGTTCCTGTCAGATCCAGTGGCATGTAGTCTTTGGCAGCACACAGTTCGATGAATTCTCTCAACAAGGCATGATCGTCAGGGTCAAACCCGACCGCCATGCCCACGTCACCGCCGCCGGCACCACAGGGCTTGTACACCAACCCCAATGATCCGGAAAGCGCTGCCAATTGCCGATGTGCATTGTTGTAGATGCCGAGTTCCGCGGCATTGTCGAGTTGCTGCAGGGCTTCAACATAGGTTTCCCAGTGGCGCTTGTTTGCCACGGCGTCGAACAGGCTGGTGGCTGCGCCGGCCAGAGTCTGTAACGCGAGTGTGTCCCCGCGTTGCCGCCACTTGGAAAAGCTGCCGAGCTGTTTACTGGTGGCAATTCCTCGACCAGAAAACACAAAGGCAAAACGAAGGCCGTCCGGCAAGTCCAGCGATTGAGTCTGGCCAGACTGAAAGCGAATGACACCACCGGTCATGGCGGCTGCGACGTCAAGTCCGCTGCCACTGCCCTGGAAAGCACGGTGAGCGGCGATTGCTCGATCAAGACAGACATCCTCACCGGTCAACGCACACATGGCGCCATAACACGCGACCAACGCCGCCGCACTGGACCCGATCCCGAGCTTCTCTTCCTGGCGATGAAAGTCCGTGGTGTCGAGTGTGATGTCCAGACCATCCGGCAGCGGTCGAGCGAGCGCACTGGCTGCGTGTGCAAACAAGGCCGTGGAAACAGGTACCTGGTCGATCTGCAACGTGGCAACTTCGGCAGCCGGTGAGACAAAACCCTTGGTGCGGAGGCAGTAACCCGTTTTGCGAGGCGTAATGGTACAGACCGCTCGACAATTGACCGCGAGCACCGCTGCAGGTGCATCGGCCAGCACCGCGTATTCTCCCCACAGGACCACCTTGCCCGGTGCTGAGGTGCGCACGACTTCAGGCATCGATCACCCACGCTGCAGGCCCGAGGCCGGTTGTCGTGACACCAAGAATGCCAGGCGTTTCGCGCAAGGCCCGCTCCACGCGTTCTGCCGCCTCAGGCTGACAGACCGCCTTGATCTGGGGTCCTGCGTCAATGGTGAAGAACACGGGCACGCCCTGTTCGCGCAGGATTGTCAAACACTGCATGGCAGCCATGGTCCCGGTATTCCAGTACATCAGTGGCGGCTGGCTGCTGAGCATGACGGCATGCATGTTGAGCGCGCTGGCTTGTGCAATGGTGGCCAGCGTATCGAAGTTCCGGGTCAGCACCGCCTGACGTGCACTGTCATAGGCCTCGCGGGTGGAAACCAGCCACGCCTCATAAAACGGTGACGTCAATCGTGAGCGTTCCATCCCCGCCGTTGAACTCACGGACTTACGGGCGGCATCGGTGATGGCGATAACCACACGCAGTGGCCAGGCAGCAGCGTCGAGCAAACCCTGCGCGTGCCAGTGAGGTGCTGTCAGTGTAGAAAAACCGCCGCACAGGGATCGGGCGGCAGAACCCGAGCCTCGCCTTGCCCAGGTGCTGCAGTCTTCGCGGCTGAGACCGAGCTGACAGTGTGCATTGATGGCGGTGATCAGCGCGGCAAACCCCGATGCAGAAGAAGCCAGACCCGCACCGGTTGGGAAATTGTTGTCGGTATCGATGGTGAGTGGCGGGACGCTGTGATCCTGTCTAAGTCTCACGAGGAATTTCGTGATCTTCGCATCGTCCACCGGTTTGCCGTTGATGATGATCCGATCCGCGTCACTGGTTTCGATCTTCGTGTGCGTGCGTAGTGTATCCAGCGTGATGGAGAGTGAGGGCGAAGCCGGAATGTTGTCGGCATCGGGTACCTTGCCCCAGTACTTCACCAGTGCGATGTTCGGATGCGCAACCGCCGTGGTCACCTGTATATCAACTCACGTACGCAGGTGGTGGCGTGAACCTGAATCCATCCTCGTCTTCGAGTGCCTGGGCGACACCGATGGTCATGAGGTCACCATACTCCGGTCCGATGATCTGGATGCCGATAGGAAGCCCCTCGGCATCGACCCCGGTGGGAATGACCGTTGAAGGCAGTAACGAAACGCCGCTCAGTCCCGCCCAGAATACCTGCTGGAAGTAAGGGATTTCCTGGTTATCGACGGTGATCGTTCGTTCCGAGAATTTGCGTTGATCCTGTGGAAATGCAGAAGTGGGCGCAACCGGTGCTATGAGGACGTCGTAGTCCTGAAAGAACTCATGCCAGCGCCAGCGCAGTTGTTGGCGTGCTTCGTTGGCGGTCGACCACTCACGAAACCGGGCCGTTTGATTGCGGAATACTTCGGCGGCAGCACTTCGATCATCGGGTGCGTAGCGGGACGCCTGTGCGACCAGCTTGTCGTAGTCTGCCTGTGGCGCTCGCGACGCCATGGTGGCTTGCAGCAATCGTTGATAGGTTTCGTGGCTCGAAGCTGCGGAGAATGCCGGCCGAGCAGAATCATTGACGTACGCGCCTTTGTTTCGGAGCGCCGTCGCCACTTTCTCCACCCGCGAGCGCACCTCACGGCTGACCGGACATTGTTCGTCATCGCCCCATACCGCCACGCGCAATTCGGAAAGTTTGCGCTGCGCCAGAGTTGGCAGATTCAGGCTGACACCGCGTGCGGTGATGGGATCTGGTGCGGCCAGGATGCGCATCGCAGACGCCAGATCGTGAGCCGAGCGCGCCATGGGTCCGATGACGGAAATGTCGGGCGTCGTTCGCACATCCCCAGGCGCACTGTGGCCGCGCATCCACAACAGGTTCCAGGTGGGCTTGTGGCCAAACACACCGCAGAAATGCGCGGGATTGCGTATGGACCCACCAATGTCGGAGCCGGCTTCGATACCGGTCAAGCCTGCGGCCAGTGCAACGGCAGAGCCACCCGATGAGCCACCGGGCGTTCGATCAAACCGCCATGGGTTATTTGTGGTGCCGTAAACGTCGTTGTAACTCTGGAAGTCGGCCAGTGCGAGTGGCACGTTGGTCTTGCCAAAAAGTGATACTCCAGCGCCCTTCATCTTCTTCACGGCTTCGGCGTCTTCGACGGGGACGTTGTCTTTCCAGGCAGGATTCCCCCACGTCGTGGGTGTGCCGGCCACGTTGTATGACTCCTTGATGGTCATCGGCACGCCGTGAAATGCGCCACGCGACGACCCGCGAGCAGTTTCTTCGTCCATCTGTGCTGCGTCTTTGCGTGCCTGCTCGCGGATGTCGACGACAATCGCGTTCAAGGCAGGGTTGTATCGATCCACCCTGGCGAGATAGAGCTCGAGCAGTTCCCGGCTGGAAATCTTGCGCGACTGAATCATGGCGGCGAGTTCGGTTGCAGACGCAAAGACTGGATTCATGAGGGTGTTCCCTGGAAGTCGTGCCATGGTAAAGAAGAAGGGAAGCGGTGTTAACCTGCCGGACCCGAATGAACAACGAATGTGAGGAAAGAAAGGTGAACACAAATCGCCAATGGCTGCTCAGCAAACGCCCGCATGGCATGGTTACGCGTGACAATTTCGAATATGCGGAAGCGCCGATTCCACAACCCGGCCCGGGCGAAGTGCTGGTGCGGACCCTCTATCTCTCCTTCGACCCCACGCAGCGGGGCTGGATGGAAGATCGCGAAAGTTACGTCCCTCCGGTCAAAATTGGTGAAGTCATGCGCGCCGGCTCCATCGGCCAGGTGGTTGAATCGAACCACCCGGGTTTTGCCCGAGGAGACGTGGTTCAAAGCACCGGCGGCTGGCAGGACTTTCAGGTGACACGTCCGGACCAGGGCATGATGGGGCTGAGCAAGCTTCCAACAGGTCTGACACCGGAGCTTGCGATGTCGGTGTTTGGTGTAACCGGGTTGACCGCATACTTCGGCATGCTGGACCTGGGTCAGCCAAAGGCTGGCGAGACGGTGCTGGTTTCCGGGGCCGCTGGTGCGACGGGCTCGATCGCCGGTCAGATTGCACGCATCAAGGGCTGTCGCGTGATCGGTATTGCTGGTGGCGCCGAAAAGTGCGCATGGCTCAAAGATGTTGCGCGCTTTGATGACGTGATCGACTACAAGCGGGAAAACGTCAATCAGCGCATTGGCGAGTTGTGCCCGAAGAAAGTGGATGTGTTCTTCGACAACGTGGGTGGCGACATACTTGAAGCGGCGCTCAACCACATCAACATGAAAGCCCGGGTAGTGCTGTGTGGTGGTATCTCGGCGTACAACGCCACCGAACCCACACCAGGGCCGGTCAATCTGATGAACCTGGTGATCATGCGTGCGCGCATGGAAGGATTCATCGTCATCGACTATCTGCCTCGTGCAGCTGAGGCGATTGCCGATATGAGCCAGTGGATCCAGTCAGGAGAACTGAACTATCAGGTTGATGTGCAGGAAGGCTTCGACAAGATTCCCGACACGCTGAATCGTCTGTTCACCGGCAAGAACCTGGGCAAGCAGTTGCTGAAACTCGCAGACCCTTTTTAGTCAGGACTAGAGTCGCTCACGACAAATGGCACCGTTTGTACGGTGCCATCTTCAAACTGAAAGTTGATTGAAACAGCCTGCGTAGTCCGCAGACCAAAAATCATGAGGTGCATGCCACCTGGTTCGAATCGAGTGGTTTCGCCGGCAGGAATGGAAACCGTCTTCAATCGACGCATTCGCATCATGTCGCCATCAACCGTCGTGGTGTGCATTTCGATGGCGCGAATCTGTTCGCTGGTGGCACTTGTCAGAGTCAGGTCTTTGCCGATGTTGTTGATCAGCTGGAAGTAGCCGGCAGTTTTGTCGAGACCCGCTGGCGGTGTTCGCAGCCAGGCTTTCTCAATTCTGATGTGGTTCTTGTTGCCTTCGTCTCCGGGGCTGCATGCAGAGAGCTGCAGTAAACAAAGGAGTGCCGCCACTCCGACTATTCGCACGCTTCACCTTTCCTCAGCCTCAGCACCGTGCGCTGCATTCGATCCCACTGCGCATACAGGAACTCCTTCTGTCCATCCGGATCCGGGATGTCTGCAAACGGGACGCGCCAGTAATGAACTCGAATCTCCGTGCCAAACCACTCGCCAGACAACAGGCTTTCAAGTCGCCCTGCCAGTTCGAATCCTGTGTGTGCGATGAACAGAATGTCGAGGCCAGGGTTTGCACCGAGCATGGCCAGCGACCCACCCAGACGAGGCGGTAGGAGGTCCGGCCAGCGCTCCGCCAATGTCACAAGATCGGGCTTGTTTGATTTCAGGAGTCTGCTTCGTTTCGCCGCCGAGAAGCGAGTGCCCTCCGGAAACATGGCGATGCCTTCGTTGACACCGATCCCGGCAGTCAATGCGTGGATCGCGCGTGCGGCACCTTCGCTATCTTCACCGCTGCGGTCAACAAAATGATTGGGAACTCGGTTACCGCCGATATCAAGTGCAGGGTCCCACAACAACTCGCGCTTGAGCACATACCTCAGTTTGACCTTCAGCGGGCTTCCGTAGAGGACGATGGGCAGAACCGTGTCGGCAAGACTTGCGTGCCGTGGAAACACGATGCAAGGCGGACCCGTGAGTGCCTCGCTGCCAGTGGCAGCGAATTTGAGCTTGAAGCAGATGAAAACCCATTCGCGCAGGGCATTTGCCCACCAGTACTGTACGGCCTGATTGCGGTCGATGAAATCTGCCCTGCCGGCACCAGAAATCCACACCCAGGTCATGCGGGCAATCCCGATGAGTTGGCACACGAGATAACCGCCGGTGAAAAGAAGCGTGGCGACGCTGCCGCGTGCAGACGTCAGGCGAGAAGCGAGGAAGGCCACGACAAACAAGAGAGGGAACGCGATCGCAAACAGTACGCTGACTGCCAGCAGCACTGGAATAGTGATGAGTCTACGCAGCAGCAAGGGAGGGTATCCTGGTTCGCAACCAGAAGTAGCCTACCGCACCCATGATCAGATTGCTGGCGAGCGTTGCGATGAAAATGCCGTGAAAGCCGAAAAAGTAATTGAGCGTCCAGGCGAGCGGCAAAAACAGAAAGAACATCCGTGTGAAGGACATGATGGTGCTGGGCAGGGGCTTGCCGAGTGCGTTGAATGATGCCGATGCCATCATCAGTACACCCCACATGCCATACCCCCATGGCACTACAGCGAGATACCAGCCAGCGGTATCGATCACGGTCTTCGAGCCCTCGATCCAACCGGCGAATGTCGACCCAAAGAAAAACAGGACGACAGCCATGAACAACCCCCAGCCGATGCAGAACTGGTATGTCACCCGAAGACCTTCACGAACCCGGTCATGTTTTCCAGCCCCGGAGTTCTGGCCAACGAATGGCCCGATGCTGCCGGACAACGCGAAGAACAGCATCACTGCGATGCCTTCGATTCGTGTTGCGACGCCGTATGCCGCAACGACGATATCGCCGTGGCTGGCAAGTAGTCGCGTGATGAGTGCAGCGGTGATCGGACCGATCATCTGGGTTGCCATGGCCGGCAGGCCGATGTGAAGGATGCGTCGTAGAGAGTTGGCGATCCCGTCCCACACAGATTGCAGAACGACCAGATTCTCATGCACGACGTAGTACAGCAGAACTCCCGATGTCAC
>CAMDVY010000076.1 GCA_945878745.1 Klebsiella pneumoniae
ACAAGGGCTGCTGCGACTGGGACTACATGGTGGAGCGCTTACAGCAGGAGGCGCCGTTCTGGAAACCCGGAACACGCAATGGTTACCACATGGCCAACTTCGGCTGGACCGTCGGCGAGTTGATCCGTCGTGTATCGGGACAGTCGCTCGGTGCTTACTTTCGTGCCGCCATCGCAGAGCCCACTGCAGCGGAATTCTGGATCGGCCTGCCCGAGTCCATGGAGCCCAAAGTCGCACTGATGATTCCGTTCAAACCGGAACGCGGCGCACCACAAGGTGCCTTTACCCAGGCGTTGGTCAAGGATCCGAACTCGATCCCCTCCCTCGCCTTCTACAATCAGGGCGGTTTCAACCCCAACAGCCGTCAGTGCAGAGCCGCACAAATCGGTGGGGGTGGCGGCCTTGCCAATGGCCGAGGCCTGGCGAAAATCTATGCGCCATTTGCCTGTGGGGGTGAACTCGGGGGCCACCGATTTGTTGATGCCGATACGCTCGCGGCGATGGGCGAAGTCGCAGTCGCCACGCACGAGGACGCCACCTTGTTGATCCCCACGCGATTCGCGCTCGGTTTCATGAAGTCCATGGATAACCGAAACGCGCCGGGCGTCGACAAGAGCAGCGTCATTCTCGGCGGCCCGGCGTTCGGTCATGTCGGGGCAGGTGGGAGCATCGGCTTTGCCGACCCCGCCGAGCGCATGAGCTTCGGTTATGCGATGAACAGGATGGGGCCAGGCATCCTCTTGAATGAACGTGGTCAGTCGCTGGTTGATGCCACGTATCGTTCGCTCGGGTATTCAGGCAGTGCAGCCGGTGTCTGGCGCAAAAACTGATCGCGTAAAATTCTGCACATGAGGTCTGCGCAGAAATTCGCAGTGTTCGCATGACGCAGTGTTTCCCGTTTATGCTGCGCCGAGTCCAACTTGACCGAGCCCGAATTCATGACGTCCAAACACCTCGTTGATCCCGAATTGCTGCCACTGTTCCAGCAGATGCCTGCTTTTCAGTTCAGCCCTGAATCGTTACCTGCAATGCGCTCGGCCATGCAGGCGGCGCGAGCCTCGATAACACTACCCGATTCTGTATCGGTCACGGAGCGATTCATTCCCGGCCCCACGGGAGCACCGACGATGCGAGCCTTGATCACTCAACCGAAGGCGGCCGGTCGAGGACGTCCTGGCATTCTCCACATCCATGGCGGTGGCTATATTCTTGGCACTGCGGATATGACTCTTGCGACCGACGCAGCCTATGCGGCCGAACTGGGTGCAGTGGCCGTATCGATCGACTATCGGCTGGCACCGGAAACGCCGCACCCGGGGCCGGTTGAAGACTGCTACGCGGGGCTTGCCTGGTTACATGCCAATGCGGAAGAACTTGGTGTCGATCCAACGCGGATCGCCGTCACCGGCGAGAGCGCGGGTGGAGGTCTGGCGGCCGCGACGGTGCTGCTCGCGCGCGATCGCGCAACATTTGGTGTGAGTTTTCAGCACCTGGTGTTTCCAATGCTTGATGATCGTACCGTCACGCAAGCCGATCCTTCACCGCTCTTTGGTGAATTCGTGTGGACGCGAGAGTCGAACCGGTTCGGCTGGGCCGCGCTGCTTGGTCATGCGCCGGGTATCGACGGCGTATCGCCCTATGCGGCACCGGCACGAGCGGATCAATTGAGGGGCTTGCCACCTACCTTCATCGCCTGTGGCGCGCTCGACCTTTTCCTCGAAGAGAACCTCGAATACTCCCGCCGTTTGATTCGCGCCGGTGTACCCACCGAGATGCACGTCTATCCAGGCGCGCCACATGGTTTCATGATGGTCGCATCAGCACGTGTGTCGGGACAGTTTGCACGGGACTCGATGCTGGCGATGCGGCTTGGGCTTGGCGTGTCCTGAGACGAGCGGGGCAAATTCGAAGCAGACTTGGGGTATAGTCGCGCCCGCTAAAACTGTTGAGCATTTCGAGCCCGATCATGCCCCGCCGCATTCTTGTCACCAGCGCACTGCCCTATGCCAACGGGCAGATTCACCTCGGGCACCTGCTCGAGCATATCCAGACCGATATCTGGGTGCGATTCCAGCGCATGCGCGGCAACCAGGTGCTCTACGTCTGTGCCGATGACACACACGGCACTGCAACAATGCTGCGTGCCGAAAAAGAAGGGGTGACGCCAGAGGTGCTCATCGAGGGTCTTCGGGCAGATCACGTTCGCGATTTCGAACAGTTTCTGATTGCGCATGACAACTACTACTCCACGCACTCCGCGGAAAACCGGGAGCTGTCGGAGCTGATCTACACACGTGCGAAAGCGAACGGGCGAATATTCACCCAGCAGGTCGAACAGTTGTACGACCCACAGAAGCAGCTTTTCCTCGCCGATCGTTTTGTCAAAGGCGGCTGTCCACGCTGCAAGACACCGGATCAACCCGGTGACAACTGTGATGTCTGCGGCGCAACTTATGCCGCCACCGAACTGATCGCGCCCTATTCCGCGATTTCCGGTGCCACACCTGAGTTGCGCGCCAGCGAACACTACTTCTTCGACCTGCCTGCGTTCACTGATCTGTTGCGTGACTGGCTGGTCAACGGCACGCAGACCGAGGTGGCCAACAAACTGAAAGAATGGCTGGACGGTGGTCTGAAGCCCTGGGATATTTCTCGCGACGCGCCGTACTTCGGCTTCCTCATTCCCGGCACCACAGACAAGTATTTTTATGTCTGGCTCGACGCGCCCATCGGTTACATGGCAAGCCTCAAAAATCTGCTGGCCAAGCGGAACGACTTTACCTTCGATGAATTCTGGACCGCGGACGCAACCGGAACTGAGGTTCACCACTTCATCGGCAAGGACATTATCAATTTCCATTGCCTGTTCTGGCCGGCACTGCTGACCGCATCCGGATTCCGTCGGCCGACCCGTGTACACGTGCATGGTTTTGTCACGGTAGACGGCACCAAGATGTCCAAGTCACGCGGCACCTTCATCGAAGGCGCAACGTATCTGCAGCACCTGCGCCCGGAGTACCTGCGTTACTACTACGCAACCAAGCTCAATGGCAGCGTTGATGACATCGATATCAACCTGGATGACTTCGTACAGCGGGTCAACTCTGACCTGGTCGGCAAACTCGTCAACATTGCCAGCCGCTGCGCCGGTTTCATCACCAAACAGTTCGATGGACACCTGCGTGCCAGTTTGCCCGAACCTGAATTGTTCGCCGAGTTTGCAGCGGCTTCCGAGCGGATCGCCGAGTGTTATGAGGTGGATGACACGGCGCGAGCAGTGCGTGAAATCATGTCCCTGGCCGATCGTGCCAATCAATATGTTGCCGCCCGCGCGCCCTGGTCGCTGGCCAAGGATCCAGCGCGTCGTGACGACGTGCAGGCGGTGTGTACCCAGGCGTTGAACCTGTTCCGGCAGTTGCTGATCTGGATCAAGCCGGTGTTGCCGCGCATCGCAGCCGAAGCGGAGACCTTCCTGAATGTCGCACCACTCCAATGGCATGACTGCTCAACGCCTTTGCTCGGTCATCGGATCAACAGTTACGTGCCATTGCTGACTCGCCTGGAGCGCGAAGCGGTTGATCGTGTGGTCGATGCCTCAAAAGCTGATCAACTGGAGGCCCTGGCCGACCAATCGACCGTTTCTTCCCCACCGGCTGTCATGAAGGAGCCCGACGTGACCGAAGCTTCGTTTATCTCGATTGATGACTTTGGCAAAGTCAAACTGAAGGTGGCGAAGATCCTCGAAGCCAGCGCAGTTGAAGGGGCTGACAAACTGCTTCAGCTGCGCCTGGACCTTGGCGACCATCAGCGCACGGTTTTTTCCGGCATCAAGAGTGCCTATGATCCAGCCACATTGGTTGGACGCTTGACTGTGGTGGTGGCTAATCTCGCGCCACGCAAAATGCGGTTTGGAACTTCGGAAGGCATGGTGCTTGCAGCAGGTCCCGGGGGTGGCGACATCTTCCTGATTGCGCCAGACACCGGAGCGCAACCTGGTATGGACGTGACCTGACGGGGCTTCCGGTATGGGCGAATTGCTGTCGATTCTGCTCGGTGCCATGCTGGTGAACAACTTCGTGCTGGCGCAGTTTCTTGGCCTGTGTCCCTTCTTTGGCACCACGCGCCAGTACGAAACCGCAATGGCGATGGGCCTGGCGACCACCTTCGTGCTCAGCCTCTCGGCTGGGCTGTGTCACGTGATCTACCACCAGTTGCTGGTGCCATTCGATCTTGAATATCTGCGCATCATTGCCTTCGTCGTTGTCGTCGCAGGTACCGTTCAGTTCACCGAGGTGTACCTTCGAGCAACATCCCGGCAGTTGTATCAGCTGCTTGGGATCTACCTTCCTCTCATCACGACCAACTGTGCCGTTCTCGGTGTTGCCCTGCTCTCGATTCAGCACACGCTGACCTTCGTACAGACCATGGTATTCGCCATCGGCGCAGCGTTGGGATTCACCATGGTGCTGGTGTTGTTTTCGGCACTGCGCGAACGCCTCGACGCTGGCCGGTGTCCAGCCGCCATGCGAGGCACGCCACTGATGCTGATCAGTGCCGGGATCATGAGCCTGGCTTTTCTGGGTTTTTCCGGCCTGCGCGACTGAACAGCGATGATTGAAGCCCTTTCCATCATGCTCGCGCTCGTTGCCATGGTGTGCGGTGGCTTGTGGCTGGCAGCCACCCGCTGGCCCGGTGACGAGGACAGTCTGGTGACTGAAATCAACGCAGTACTGCCCCAGACACAGTGCGCCCAATGTGGGTACCCGGGCTGTCTGCCCTATGCACGCGCGATCGCCGCGGGCGCACCGCTCGACCGATGTCCACCCGGCGGCAGCGTCACGCACGCCGCGTTGATTCGCCTGTTACCTGAACACGTGGCCGGAATTCCGCCAGCGATTCCGGTGACCCAGGTGGCGCTGATCAACGAGGATCAATGTATCGGCTGCTTCCTGTGTGTCCCTGCGTGTCCCGTGGATGCAATCGTCGGTGCACCAAGGTTTTTGCATACCGTTCTGGCGCAGGCATGCACGGGTTGTGGGCTGTGTCTGCCACCGTGTCCCGTCGATTGCATCACGCTGGTCGAAGGTCGTGCCTCGTGATCCAGGAAATCAGCGCTAACAGTGTGCTTGGTTACCAGCTGGGCAAAAACTCGAGATGGTGCGTAAAACCTGGTGATCGCGTGCAAAAAGGCTCACCGATTGCTCGTGGGGAACGCTGGCTGCACGCGGCTTCTTCGGGTGTGGTCACCCGTGTCGACACCGTTCTCGTGGTTGACGTTCAGCCAGACCAACGGGCCAGCACGATGCCACCACTCGATGCGGAAACGGTTGATGCCGCTGAGTTGTTCGAGCGGGTGCACTCAGCAGGGATCGAAGGTCTTGGTGGCGGGGGTTATCCGACCCATCTCAAATTGCTGGCAGCCTTGCGAAACAGCGTTCACACCATCGTCATCAACGCCGTTGAGTGCGAATCCGGCATATCGTGTGACTCTGCGCTGGCACGGTGGCATGCACGCGATCTGATGCCTGCCCTGACCGCTCTCCATCGGCTGCCAGGGGTCAACCAGATCATCATCGCCTGCTCCGGACGAACGCGACCAGAGATCACCGGCAACTTCGACATTCACGAACTAACCAGTGTGCGACCCACCGACGGTGAAGAAAGACACCTGTTGAAAAGACTGTTCAATGTCGATATCCCGCGTCATCTCTACCCTGTTGGGGCCGGCTATCTGGTGATCAACATCGGCACCTTGTTGGCGATCGGCGAAGCGCTCGCTGGCAAACCCTTGACTCGTCGATTGGTCACTCTGGCTGACGGCGTGCGATGGGTACCCATCGGTCTGCCGGTTGCATCGTTGGTCTCAACGCCCTTCTACCGATCAGGTGGGCCATTGTCCGGCGTCATCTGCAGGACCTCAGAGGCATTCATCGACAAGACCGCCAACGCGATCTCGGAATTCAATATTGTTGCGAGTGCTGGCTGCATTCGCTGTGGTCGATGTGACGACGTCTGTCCGGAAGCCTTGCCTGTCACTCAACTCCTCGCCTTCGCAGCTGTCGGTAACCTTGAGCGTCTATCCGCACTGGATCTGGGCAACTGCATCGAGTGCGGGTTATGCAATCCGGTATGTCCGAGCCAGATCAACGTCTTGAGGGAGCTTCGAACAGGACTGGACGCCCTAAACGCAGATGAAGCTCGCACCACGGCGAAGCAGACTGCGCTTGCCCGCTCGACACAGCACGCGCAGCGGCTTGCAGGACTCGAACGCTTCCAGGCCGACCGACGCGCGGCTCGTCTCGCGCGCATCCGTGGCGCCCACCTCGATGACTGAAAGACGATGACTGAACGACGCAGCACCCGGGAAATCATGGTGTGGGTCATCGCAGCACTCATGCCTGCGCTCCTCACCTCCGGATACTGGTTCGGCTGGCAGGTACTGACGCAGGCCGGCGTCGCCGTGGCCGCCGCGCTGATGACCGAGCTGGTCTGCCTGCGTTTGCGAGGTGCACCCGTCAATGCGCTCGGTGACGGCAGTGCCGTGGTGACCGCATTGCTCATCACGATGGCATTGCCACCGACAACACCCCTTGGAGTCACCGTTTGCGCGGCGGTGTTTGCCATCAGCCTGGGTAAACATGCCTTCGGCGGGCTCGGTCAGAATCTTTTCAATCCGGCGATGGTCGGGTACGCCATGGTCCTGGTGTCATTTCCAGCCGCACTGGCCACATGGCCCGTACCGGCAGACGCACTGAGCGGCGCAACCCTGCTGGAAGTCATCAAACATGATCATGGCCGCACGCTCGCCGAGCTTCAGCTGGATCCAGTGTTTGGCCACATCGGTGCATGGGGTTTCGAGTGGATAGGGGTCGCTGCGTTGGCGGGTGGTGTGCTCTTGCTGGCGCGAGGGCTACTGGCCTGGCGTGTCAGTGTTGGCGTTCTTGTCACCTGTGGACTGCTGGCGGTCGTCCTGCATGACAGTGGCAGTTCAGACAGCCTTGGCACGCCGATACAGCAGTGGCTCTCGGGGGGACTGATACTGGCGGCCTTTTTTGTCGCTACCGATCCGGTCACCCACCCACGGTCACACACAGCACAATGGCTGTTCGCGCTCGTGGTTGGTTGTACCATCATGGCCATTCGTGGCTTCGGCAACTACCCGGACGGCATCGCCTTTGCCATCTTGCTCGGCAACGCTTGCACACCCTGGCTGGATCGACGCTGGCCATGAACACTCGAACCCGCGGATTTTTCGTGTTGATGCTGGCGACGCTCGTTGTGATTTCAACCCTCGCTGCGGTCCATGAGGCCACACGCAACCGCGTGGATTCCAATCGCGCACGAGAACTGTGGCGCCATGCTGAAGCGTTGACCGGCATCGATGACCTGCATCAGCGCGGGATGCCTCCGGCTGTCGACTCGGAAATAAGCCTGAACGATGGCCGCCGACTGCTATTTGGCTCGGTTGAAGGATACGGTGGTTCCATCGATTTCCTGGTGCTCCTTGGCTCATCACGCAACATCGCTGGATTGCGAGTCACGCGACACCAGGAGACACCGGGAATCGGAGATTTCATCGACCAACCGGAGTCGGGGTGGATGCGCCAGTTCATCGGTGCCAGTACCACATCGCTCCGTGAAATCGATGGAAAAACTGGCGCAACGATTACCACCAACGCCTTGTCTCGAGGTGTGCAGGATCTTGTCAGTCGCACAGGAGATCAGCCTTGAACACGACCTCAGTTGTCGCCGCAGGAATCATCGAGCGGAATCCTGCCTGGGTTCAGCTGCTCGGCCTGTGTCCACTGCTGGCGGTTTCTTCAAGTGTGGTCAACGCGCTGGGACTCGCCGCGGCGTCGGCGCTGGTGCTTGTCGCCAGCAACACGATCATCTCCATGTTGCGAAACGTGCTGCCGGATTTCGCCAGGTTACCCGCCTTCATGTTGTTGATCGCGGGACTTACCACCCTCGCCGTCATGCTGATGGAGGCATTTGCCTATGAGCTGTACCTGGGCATCGCGTTGTTCGTGCAGATCATCGTCACCAACTGCATCATTCTTGGCCGTGCCGAGGCCTTTGCCAGTCGACAACCTGTGTGGTCTTCGCTCCTCGATGCGGTGGGGACGGCGGCAGGCTTTGCCATCGCGTTGATCGTGCTTGGTGCGGTGCGCGAAGTCATCGGTCAGGGCACACTCTTCGCAAATCTGGATCAACTGCTGGGTGCAGGCGCGGCATCGCTGACGATTCAGATTCTGCCGGAACACCAGCGGTTGTTGCTGGTAGCGCTGCCACCGGGTGCCTTCATCGTCGCCGGGCTGCTGATGGCGCTCGGTCGTGTTCTTTTTCGCCAGACAGACAAATCAGGAGTGTGATCCGTTGAGAGATGTCGATATCAGCCTGATGTTCACCCGACTGCAAGTCACGATGCCGGAGCCGACTACTGAACTGAGCTACGACACGCCGGTCCAGCTGCTGATCGCAGTCATGCTCTCTGCGCAGGCAACCGATATCAGCGTCAACAAGGCCACACAACCCCTATTTGCAAAGTACAAAACGGCAGCCGACATCAAGCGACTGGGTGTGAAGCGCTTGAAGAGTTACATACGCACCATTGGCCTGTACAACACGAAGGCTGAAAACGTGGTGAAAACCTGCGCGATTCTCATTGAACAACATGCTGGGGAAGTGCCAAAGGATCGGGAGTCACTGGAAGCACTGCCAGGTGTAGGTCGCAAGACGGCCAATGTGGTGCTCAATACCGCCTTCGGACAGCCAACCATAGCGGTGGATACACACATCTTTCGCGTGTCCAACCGAACGGGTCTGGCTCCAGGAAAGGATGTTCGGGTAGTCGAAGACGAGCTGCTGCGGGTCGTGCCGGACGAGTTCAAGAAAGACGCCCACCACTGGCTGATCCTGCACGGGCGCTATACCTGCATCGCGCGCAAGCCGAAGTGCGCGGACTGTGCTATCGCAGATCTGTGCGAGTACATTGAGAAGGCGTGAAGTCGCATGGAGCGGGAGAGGGAGAGGGAGAGGGAGAGGGAGCGGTGCATCCATGCACCACCAAAGCAGGTCTGGTGAGTCAGACCTTGCTTATTGCTGCGTTTTCTTGGTTTCCCAATAAATCGCAACCCCGGCCGCAATGACCGCTGCACCAATGGCAACTCCTGCGGCCACGGGGAACGCGACGGCTCCTGCAACTCCAACGGCGCCCAGTCGCAGGCCGAGCCCCCGCAAGGCCATCGAAGTTCCAGCTGCAGAAGCGGATCGAGCAGAGTTGCCACCACCAGAAACCACACCAATCTCTTCACAAGTCAATTCACGCATGTTTGCTTTCCTGTCAGTTGTTTTTTTCGGTGTGGGCAAGACAGGTTCGGTTGATCCAAGCCCGACCTGCACACCCAATCAACTTAAGGGCAGCGCAGTGATATCAAGGTGAGATTGCAGTCATATCAGTTTGCAGACATCGTTGACGGTGGTTGTAAGACTTCGTGCCTTCACACGGGCATCTCAGTTGGCGAGATCACCGACTGTTTGCCAATAGGTCTCAAGCGCCCTGATGTGGTCGCGTGGCGACAGCAGCCCGTCGCCCTGTCCGCGCAGGGCCATAGCCCGCATCGATACATAGTCGACATCTGCCGCTATCAGTTCTTCGATCTCCTGGCGCCAGCGCGCTGCACCAGACTGGTAGTTGAGAAAGGACTCTGTACCGAACTCACTCTTTTTCCGCCCAGCCGCCGCGAGCGCATCGCGCACCTTGGTCAGCGCCGCAAGATTTTCCTTATGCCCGCTGCCGAACATGAATCCATCGCCAATGGTCGCCGCCCGACGGAAGGCAACATCCGTAAACCCGCCAAACCAGATGGGAATCTGACGCGACGGCAGCG
>CAMDVY010000077.1 GCA_945878745.1 Klebsiella pneumoniae
CGCTGAATCACACCCATGGGTTCAGCGATCTCATCGGCCGCCAATCTTGCGGTCGACGCCAGCAGCATCAGCATCACCAGCGCCGATGCAACTGTCGCTTGCTTCATTCAGTCGGACCCAATCCCAGGATCACTGCTGTTGAGCAGTTATAAACATTGGTCGTGCCCATGCACCAGTTGATGTCGTTGTTCGCATTCGGGCGATAGATCGGCAAGTCGTCATCATTTCTGTTGCACAGGCATCGCCCGCAACTGCTCTTGCCACAACAGTCGTTGTAGGAAATGACATAGTTCAACCCATCCGCCGGATTGCGGCACGTCCCAACCCACGTCAGCGGCGACATCACAGTGCCTGGTGGACAGGTATTCTGGGTACCTCCGCAGCAGCTGCAGAGAAACCCGTCGATGCCACAATAGCGCCAGTATTCGCAGGTGCTCGGATCACCTGGATCACCAGGGTTTCCCGTCGATTGTGGCGGAACCACGGATGGTCCACCAGAACTGCTGGCCCGTGCGACAGGCAACAAGGGAAGTGCGGCAACACCTACCAGCAGACTGCCCAATCGCCCGATAAATCCGCGTCGAGAGCTTTGTTGTGCAATCCTGCGGGTAACGCGCTCGGCGGCTTTTTCAAACATGCTCATCGTCACGTCCCCCTAGTTCGCCTTGCCGATATCGATGCCCACTGAATACACCTGATAAGGCGATTCTCCAAGCCCACGAATCGTATTCACATGTTTGCCCGTCCGGCCATCGTAGACATCGAGTGCACTTTCGACGTTGGCTACCACCAGACGAGGTTCAGCCGCGCCGGTCACGCTAATGGAGATCGCCGGGGTCTTCAGTGGAAATCGAGCCAGCCTGGCTTGTTTTTTGGTATCGAACAACCAGACTTCAGTGGCAGGATCCTTGTGGCTGCCTGGATACCCTTTTGGGGTCATGGCGATCCACAACAATCCATCTGCATGCCCAGACCCGGCCGTGCCGTGCCAACCTGCAGGCCGCCAGTTCCCGGTTCGTTCTGCAGCTGAAGTTGTCCACCAGCGCGGGAGGATCTCCGGTTTGTTGCCGCTAACCTTGATCGGTTGTACCTCTCCGGCATAAGTCACGAAGTACCAGCTATCACCAACCAGGCTGGCCTTTTCTGACAAGGGGTCCTTGTCAATGTCATTGAATGCCGGACTTACGGTGCTCGCAACGACTTGTCCCTTGTCATCCAGATCGACGGCGAGCAGCGAGCCATTTCCGCAGAGCATGAAAAAATCACCCAGCAGGTCCGGGTACATCAGATAACAACCAGGGGCATCGAATTCGTTGACGATTGATTCTGTATCCAGATCTATGACCGTCACGGAGGTCGCAGGGCTCATGTTGAACACCAGCAGGAAACGGTCGTCCGCGGTCACTGCAGTGCTGTTCTTGAGATTGACACTGTTGGAACGTTTGGGTTGCAGAACGATATCCTTCTGCAAACTCAGATGAGCAAAGTCATAGACAGCGACCAGATCTTCCCGTGTGCCGCGATTACCTCGACTATGAACCGTCTCACCGACATAGAATTTCTGTCGCTTGATGGAGTAACTGAGTGTTGCAAACTGACCCGCGCTCAGCATGCCCTTGAACACACCCGTCTCAATGTCCACCAGCGCAAACGCTGAATCAATGATCGCGCCAAACGAAAAATCGTGGGCCATCACATAGCTTGCCGGATAGGGTGTCCCCAGTTTTACAGACTGATCCGGACTGACGGGCTCTGCTGGCAGTTCGGCCACTGCATACACCGGGATGAGGCAGAACAAGGCAAGGTGGAATAATCGGAGACCTCTTGGTTTCAAAGGCTTTTGCAACGTGTCGATTTGCATATCCTGTGCGATCTCCTTGGCAGGTGTGAGGGCAGGTGTGAGGCGGCAGCGGCCATCCGGAAAACCCCGTACAGTCCATTACTGAAACAGGGCGATGAACCCAACAAGACCATGATCAGCTATGGCCTCGACAGCTGAACGGCAATGGCAATATAGTGCGTGCCCTGACGATCCACAACGCGAATCCAGGGTTCTGGATCAACTAATCATGGTCAATGCAGTGTGTTGCCCACCCTCGCAACGCGGGATTCCAGGCATCGGACCAATTTAACCCTCGGCTCAGGGACCAAGCTCATGATGAATCGAAACAGGCACCGCTGGTTATTGCCAATCGCCACGATGACCTCCATGTTCGGCACGTTCAGCCACTTTTCTGTTCAAGCCGCGATCATGGAGGAGATCGTCGTCACAGCGCAAAAACGCGAACAGAATCCACAGGATGTCGGCATCGCCATCAGCGCCCTCACCGGCGATCAGATGCGACAACTCGGGTTCACCAACGCCCAGCAGGTGACGGCGATGGCTCCCGGTGTATCCACCGTACAACCCAACGGCGAGGCCAACTACTCAATCGCCATTCGCGGTGTCGCCAACAGCGACTTCACCACCAACGTCGAAAGTCCGGTGGCGATCTACCTGGATGAGGTCTACATCAGCCAGATGTCAGGGGCTGGCTTCATGCTGTTCGACATGGAGCGTGTCGAGATCCTGCGTGGCCCCCAGGGCACGCTGTACGGACGCAACGCCACCGGCGGCCTGGCCCACTACCTGACTCGCAAACCGAGTGAAGAGCTCGACGGATATGCACAGGTCACGGCCGGGAAATACGATCAGCTGAAACTGGAAGGCGCACTCGGCGGTCCGATCACCGAATCACTCATGGCGCGTGTGTCCTTCGCCAAACATGACAACGATGGTTACGCAGAAAACCGTTTGGCCGGCAAACTCAACAATGCCAACGACGACGCGCTGCGGGCCCAGCTGCTGTGGACGCCTACCGACGACTTGGAGGTGCTGCTCAACGTGCGAACCGGAGATCAGAAGATCGATACCGGCTTTTTTGAGCACGTCACCGCAAATCGTGTCGGCGTACTGACCCCCAACGAGGTCAACGTCGTGACCGGCTACATCGACACCGATGGTGACGTCTTCAAGGGCGACTACGATCGCGAAGGCTTCAACGATCTGGAAACCCGTGGCTACAGCGGCACCGTGAAGTGGGACTTCGATGCATTCACGCTGACCTCGATTACCGATTTCTCCACGGTCAAACGCGACTACATTGAAGACTCCGACGCATCGCCCGTGCCTCTGTTCAACTTTTTCCTCACCACCGACGCCGAACAGTTTTCCCAGGAAATCCGACTGAATGGTGGCAACGAACAAATGAACTGGGTGGCTGGTCTGTATTATCTGGATCTGCAGGTCAACGACTCAAACGGTGCGGAGACCGAACCCTTCATTGATCCGAACTCCGATACCCCGGACCTGTCTGGTCTCGACAACCCCTACGAAACGAACACCAAGTCCATCTCCGCTTTCGGTCAGATGGAATGGGATTTCACTGATTCTCTGACCGGCATCGTTGGCCTGCGGTTCATCCGTGACAAGAAGGACCACACCTTTGCCACCAACGCGGTGGACTTCGTCCCTGGAACCCGCCAGCGCAATGGCAACCCCAACATCCTCGCAACGCTCGGCAGCTACGAAGGATCGCGCACTGACTCCGAGTTTGCATGGCGACTGGGACTGAACTACCAGGTCAGCGAAAACGCGATGCTGTATGCCAGTTACAACCGCGGGGTGAAGAGTGGTGGTTACAATGCCCCGATTTTCCCGCTGTCACCACCACTCGACTATGTCGATGACGTGATGAGTTATGACCCCGAGCAGCTCGATGCCTATGAAGTCGGCTTCAAGTCGATCTGGCGTGACGGTCTGTTGCAGGTCAATGGAGCAGCGTACTACTACGACTACCAGGACTATCAGGCCTTTCAGATCATCGGCATCGACACCATCACCTCGAACGCAGAGGGCACATCGTGGGGCAGCGAACTGGAAGTGAAGGTCAGTCCGGTTGAAGGGCTGGAGTTCCTGTTCGGCGCGGCCTACAACGATGTCGAAGTCGATCTGCTCAATGGCTCACCCAAAACCACCTCGATTCAGTCGCCGGAATGGAACGTCAATGCGCTGGCGCGTTATGAAATACCCGTCGGACCTGGGCACGTGGCATTGCAGTACGATGTCGTCAATCGCTCGAAGCACTACTTCGCACTGACTCGCCTGGAAACTGTCACGCAAAAATCCTACAACGTCGCCAACGCATCGATCAGCTATACCGGCGCCGAGGATCTGTGGAGTATCACAGCGTTCATCAACAACATCACCAACGAAAAGTATCTGGTGCAGACGTTCGACCTGTCCGGACCGAACGTGTTTGGACTGGTTGAGCAGTATTACGGCCGACCAGAATGGTGGGGTATCAGCGTCAACGTCAGTTTCTGACAGACTCGGCTCCCTTGTAGGAGCGATCTCCTGATCGCGATTCTTGAACTATCAAAAATCGCGATCAGGAGATCGCTCCTACATTTGCTTGCCGGCTCAGCAGCATCGACCTCCGATTAACCTATCCCTCCTCCACCGGGCGTCTCGAAAATGATCGTGGCGCCCGCCGGGACTTCCTCCCGACCCTTGCCCCGCATTTGTCTACCAGTATCAAGATAGACCCTGCCTGCTGCGCCATCGCCACCACCATGCCGTCCGCGCGCAGGATGCTGCAGTCGATCAAACATCTTTGAAACTTCAAACGACGCGCCTTCGATGTGCCCTACTTCGATGATCTGGCCGTCACCGCCACGGTATCGACCCGTACCGCCTGAATCCGGCCGATACTCCTTGCGCCAGATGACCAACGGCGACGTGACTTCGTTCACCTCGGTCGAAGTCGAACGCACACCGGAGGGAAAGGCAGTCGCCGAGAGCCCATCGAGCCCCGGCCTCGCACCCGTGCCACCGTTGAAAATGGGGTTGATGACAAATTCACCCACACGGCTGTTGCCACCACCTGAGCCCTTGCCCATGAATACCGGGTTCCAGATACACGAAGCACCTTCTGCGGGTACACGCTCGGGGACAACCTGCGCCAGGCAACCGAGCACCACATCTGGCAACATCTGGCCCACTGCGTGGCGAGCGGACACTGCACTGGGTCTGGAGGCGTGAAGCAGACTCCCAACCGGCGCACTGACGAGAATCGTCGACAGCGATCCTGCGTTGTTGGGAATGTCATTGCCGATCACACAACGAACGCCAAATGCGGCATAGGCTGCTGTGTAGGCAAACGGGACATTGATTCCGAATCCGCTGGCAGGCGCACTGCCTGCAAAGTCGATAGAGATCGCTGACGATGACACCGTCATCGCGCAAACCAGCAACAATGGGTAATCATACCCATCGATCCACATCTCATAACGCGTCATGCTTGGTGGCAGCGCCTTGATCTCCTCGATCATTGCCTCTCGAGATCGGCCAATGATGTGATCGGCGATGGTTGCAAATGAAAACTCCGGGTAGTCATTGAGCAGCTGACGAAGTGAACGGCTGCCCGCATCGTTACATGCGGTGAGCGAGTACAGATCACCTTCCGCAACTACCGGATCACGCACATTGGCTCGTATCACACGCATCAGTGTCGCATCGACAACACCACCACGGAACAACCAGGTGATCGGTATCGTCAACCCCTCCTCGAACACCTGCCGTGCATCCGCACCAAAACCACGACCGCCGACATCGGCGATATGGCTGGTCGATGCGAACAGGGCGATGCACGTACCCTCATGAAACACGGGCGTGACCACGGTAAAGTCATTCAGGTGGCCAGTACCATCCCACGGATCGTTGGTCACCAGCACGTCACCGGGTTCGAGTGAACGGACAGGATGAACAGCGAGGAATTTTCCTACCGCATCGGCCATCGAATTGACGTGCCCTGGCGTGCCCGTAACCGCCTGGGCAATCATCCGGCCACGGTTGTCAAACACCCCGGCACTCAGATCACCGGCTTCGCGAACAACCGTCGAAAACGCGGTACGCATCAACACCTGCGCCTGTTCTTCGACTATGGCCAGGAGTCGATTCCAGATCAGTCCGAGTGTGAAGACGTGAGATGACATGTCAGTCGTTGCTCAGTGCGCCGCGGCCCATGATCCAGGGCAAGTCGAGAAATGAACGAATTCCAGGCAACGCCTCGACCACCAGAGGAATGGCATTGACGGCATGCATCGCGGTCGCTTCCAGTCCGTCCGTCACATAGTCGGCGTCAAACTCGAGGTGCATCCCGGGGTTACCCTTGATCGTCACAGAGTGTTTGCCCGTGGCCCAGTGAGGAGCGACGGTCGAGTGCATTCGCCACACCGTTTCGTGCACAAGACGGACCTTCTCGCCAATGATGCCCGACCACGTCCAGTGCTGCCCGGCCACGGTACCTGTTTTGACGATTCCCGATGCAGTCTTGAGATCCTGCTCCGCCAGAGCTGTTTCCAGGCTGGTCTCAAGCCTGTCAAGCGACGCACCCAGCCCATCGGCGACCATATGCAGACTTTCGTTGAACAAACTGTTCAGCCACCCCATCCGGCGAGTATTCGCCTGCGCAAACTTGTCAGGTGTCGAGCCGAAGCCCATGGACTCGAACATGATCTCCGGAGAGGGATAGTGCTCAAAATTCGAAATTTCCAGAACATGGATATGATCGATCCGCCTGGCAAGGGCACTCATCACCAATGGAATTAGGTCGCCCATCCAACCTGGATTAAGGCCCGTCGAGTGAAAACTGCTGCTGCCACGCTTGCATGCATTGTTCAGACGCTCAACAACTTCGGGACCATGCGCTTTCGGGTACATGTATCCAACCACAGTGATGACGTTTTTTCCCGCCGACAACAGCCGGCAAATATCATCGAGATCCTTGTCCGCATGCTCGGAATAGACCATTGACGGCAAAGGCGCGTGTACCACCACATCGGCATCGGAGCGCAGGATCAACTCGATGTCACTGGTTGCGGCTATACCGGTGGCAGCGACACCCAGGATTTCACCAACGTCCCGACCGACCTTGTCCGGGTTGGTAACATGCATGCCCACGAGGTCAAGGTCCGGACGTGTGATGGCTGCACGCGCGACATGTCGCCCTACTGTGCCACTCGCCCACTGAAAGACCCGATAGCTCATTGTCTCTGCACTCCCTTTCGTTGAATAACCAATTGACCGAACTCATCGACTCGCAAATCGAAGCCGCCTGGAACTACTGTCGTTGTCTGATCTTCGAAGACCAGCAGTGGACCGCTCGCACTACCCTGTATTCCCAGCCCTTCCCGTCGCTTACGACACACGGGTTCGACGCGAGTACCGTCAAACCATTGCGCGGTACTCGACTCTGGCTCGGCTTGCACGGAGCTCAGTCGAGGAATATCTGGTGCAGCCGTCGACAATCCCAAAGTCCAGCTGAGTATTTCGATTCTCTGGCCAGGAATGGTTCGATCATAGAATTCGCGGTACTTCGTCTCAAAGGCCAGCGCCAGCATGGCCGCATTGCACCCTCCGGCTGGCACATTGACGGCAATCTCAAAGCCTTGCCCGACATAACGCATGTAGGCGCGACAGCTTTCCTTCAGTGAGTCCAAACCTGCGATGGGCAAAACAACCTCCATCGCTTCTGAACGCATCGAAAGCAGCAATTGCACGATCTCGCTTTCGTCCAGCGTGTCCAGAAATCCATGTCGACTGCGAACGACTTCAAACGATATCGGCGCGAGGAGAAATCCAACCGCAGAACCGACCCCCGCAAATCTCGGTATCACAACTCGACTCATACCTAATTTGATCGCCAGGCTGACCGCATGTATCGGTGCTGCACCACCAAAGGCAATCATCGTACGCTCCACCAATGATCTGCCGCTTTCGCTGGCATGACTGCGTGCCGCGGCGGCCATGTTTTCGTCGACCGTTTCGCTGATACCCCAGGCCGCCGACAAGACATCCAGACGCAATGGCGTCGCAACGTCTCGATCAATCGCCGCTCTTGCCGCGTCCACATCGATCACGACGCTGCCATCGGCAAATCGCTCTGATGGTAACTTCCCGAGCACCAGATCGGCATCGGTAACCGTCGGCGCACTGCCACCTCTTCCATAAGCGACCGGGCCTGGCTCCGAGCCTGCACTGTCCGGCCCGGTGTGTATGCGCTGCAGCCGGTCCACCCGGGCGATCGATCCTCCTCCAGCACCGATCTCGACCAGCTCTATGACAGGAATACGCACCGGCAGGCCGCTGCCCTTGCGGTACCGATATGCTCGAGCCACTTCGAACGCCCTCGACCATAACGGCTCAAAGTCATCGATGAGGGTCAACTTGGCCGTGGTCCCGCCCATGTCGAATGCAAGTACCCGACGCCAATCAGAACGGCGAGCGAGCGCCACTGCCAGCATTGCGCCACCAGCTGGTCCGGACTCAACCAGCCGTATTGGAAATTCCTTTGCGGTAGCGAGCGATGTCAAACCGCCTCCAGATGTCATCAGCAGTACCGGACAGGACATACCAACACTACGAAACTGCGCTGCAAGGCTGGTCAGGTAACCGCCGATCAGCGGTTTCACGTAGGCATTTGCACAGGTAGTCGAGAGTCGCTCGTACTCACGGATTTCAGGACAGACACTGCTGGACAATGACACCGCCAGGTGTGGTGCCCGTCGAAACAGCGCGTCGCCAACCTCGCGTTCATGCTCGGGATTGACGTACGCATGCAGAAAACCCACTGCAACACTCTCGACGCCGCTGGCCAGAATCGCCTCCACGGTAGCTTCCACGTCTTCTTGCCGGAGCGGACGAAGCACCTGACCATTGGCGCCGAGTCTTTCATCAACGGTGAAACGAAGTGCCTGTGGAACCAGCACCGGCGGGCGCTGCATGAAGATGTCGTACTGGTCAAATCGATTCTCGAGTCCGATCTCCAGTGCGTCCCGGTGTCCCGCAGTGGTTATCAGTGCAGTACGAGCGCCACGTCGTTCAATCAGGGCATTCGTGGCAAGCGTGGTGCCGTGCAATACCAGACCGACGTCCTGCGCACCAACAGCTGCTTCTTCGAGCAGCGTGTGCAGCCCTGTCATGACACCCGACGCAGGATCGCTGTGGGTAGTGAGCACTTTCGTGGTAAACCAGTTCAATGGTGTCACCAGAACCAGGTCGGTGAATGTGCCACCGATGTCGATCGCCAACCGAATCTCGGGAAGTGACGCCATCCGAGCTAAACCTGGTTCGGGGCCGGATGTGGGGTCGGAGGTGAGGCATCGTGCGGGCGAAGTTGCCACAACGGTCCGAACCAACCCACCACGGCCATGAAGACCGCCATCGTCCCACTCACCATCATCAGCGCATGCTGCGCCCCGAATTCGCTGACCAGGAAACCATTGAGCAGCGCACCGAGAGGACCTGCGCCCATAAAGGTAAACCCGTAAAACGACATGATTCGGCCACGCTGATCCGGTGGCGCCAGTTCCTGCACAATCGTTCTGGCCATGGTCATGGCAAACCCACCCGCCACTCCCCAGAAAAACATGACGACCATGAAGGCCCCTAACGAGCTGACCAGGCCACCCGTGAGCAGAATCAGCGCGCCAATGCCCTGGGACAGCAACAACATCCGACCGGGCCGCTGAACATCGCCCCTACGCAGCAACACGGCGATGGTTGACGAAAGCCCAAGCGCGTTCGCCGCATTGACGAGGCTCAGATCAGCCGCCGATCCGTCAAACACTTCCCGAACCAGCAATGGCGAGGTGACGATGAATGACCCCATGAAAAACAGGCCCATTGCAATGTTCTGAAAACACACCATGCGTATGGCTGGCGAGCGAAGCACGCTGCGCGCGCCTTCGACAATGGCTGCACTGATGTCAAGATGAGGCGTGCTGCGGACGACTTTGGGCACTTCAATGCGTCGCAGGGCAAT
>CAMDVY010000078.1 GCA_945878745.1 Klebsiella pneumoniae
AGAGATCATGAAGCGCTTCGACAAGGTGGAAGTGGTGGGCGAACCCTCCCGCACGTTTTCGTCTTTTGTGAAAGGTTATACCGAACTGCCTGTCCGCCTGACCCGGCGTTGATTCAAGTCATGTCTGGTTGATCAGACTTGCCTGACTCTCGGCATGGAGAGAACGGGAGATGGTCCCGTTCTCTCCAGCGATTCGCCCCCTTCCTGCCCATCTAACGGCTACATCTTCCGTCATCTGATGTCACAAATCTTTAATACCAGTGTCATGTGAGTGACACCGCCGATTCATAAAGTGCGCTCGTCGGGGCAAATCCTGCCCCCAATTTTGTGTGTGTTTTCCAGACTGGGGGTACCTGTCATGAATATTAAACAAGAACTATCAAGGCTGGCGGTGGCGATCGGGATGGCTGGTGTATTGGCAGCCTGCGGCGGTGGCGGTGATGTCAAACTGTCGGCCAATTCGACGACGACCATCAACGACAACTCCACCAATACCACCGGCGGTGGTAGCAACAATCCATGCGCAAATTACCTGGATTCTGTCACCAACACCCGAAAGCAGGGCAGTTTTGATGGCACGAACTGTGTCTATGACTCTGAGTTCGTGGGCGAAACCAATCCTCTCACCGTTAACCTGACCATTCCTTTCATCTCCGGAGTCCACATTTTTGAAGACTCCCTGTTTGTCGGCAGGAATGTTGATGGAACGAACGCCGCTCAAAGCGTGCCGCAAAATGGCGCCGGGGCGACACTGACGATCCGGGCAGGCAATCGACTCGCTTGGGTACGCGGGGACGACTATCTGCTGGTCAACCGTGGTTCACGAATTGTTGCTCAGGGAACATCGTCAGCGCCAATTACTATGACTGCTTTCAAGGATGCAGTATCTGGCACGGCCGGTCGTCTTGAAACGTCACTGTGGGGTGGCTTGGTCATCAACGGGAACGGTATCACCAACCGGTGCAGCAATGAGCAGCGTACGCAGAATACCTGCCACGTACTTGGCGAAGGAAAGCCGTCCAATTATGGTGGCAACAACAACGCTGAATCATCTGGCACGCTGGAATACGTGGTCATCAAACATCCGGGATTCGAAGTTGCGCCTGGTGACGAGCTCAATGGCATGACGCTCAATGCAGTTGGCAGCGGTACGACAATCAGCAACGTTCAGGTCTATTCGACCTACGATGATGGCGTCGAGTTCTTTGGCGGCGCTGTCAACGTGAGTAATCTCGTCGCGCTCTATGTAGGGGACGATTCGATTGACTGGGCGGATGGCTGGGTCGGAACGGTCGACAAGGCTCTGATCATCCAAGCTGAAAACAACGGCGATCGTTGCATCGAAGCGGACAACGGCGGCTCGGTCTTCAATCTGGTGCCAGCAAGCAATGGCACTGTGAAGCGTATGACATGCATTACCTCAGGCGCCAAACTCCCGATCGCCATTCATGGCGACTCGATGGGTGTGGAAATGCGTCGAGGCACCCGTTTCAAGATTGAAGACAGTGTGTTTTACGACGGACACGCGATCACCACGCTCAACCAGATCCCGGGACGTTGCCTGCGTGTCACTGACACAGAAACTGCACAGGCCGCACAAGCCGGCGAATCGTCGATCAAGAGCAGCTTGCTGGCATGTCGCACACCAACTTCTAACGGGACCAACTGGACGACAGTGCTCGCCAATGGCGACTCAGTGTCTGCATGGGCTACAAACGCAGGCGTGGGCTCATATCCTGCGAATACAAACAACGTCTTTGTCAGTGATTCGGTAAACACCAACGTTCGCGTACTGGACAGGTTCTACACCGCTACCCAGTTTGTCGACGCGGCAGGAGCGAACTTCTCGATTACCCCGGTAACGGCAGGTCGCATTGGCGCGGTTACCAGGGCGGCCGACTGGACTGCCGGCTGGACTTTTGGTCTCGGCAATACACTCTGGTTCTGAGCTGAGAGGCTCTCCTGGCAGTGAATCAGAGGATACAGACGATGAGACCCGTATTGCATACCCGTAGTCCAACCAGTCTGCCCAGAAGGAGGCCAGCACTTGCTGGCCTTGTGCTGGCCAGCATGTTTGCCATGCAAGGCGTCGCAGAAGAGGCGGTTCAGCCAGAGTCGGAACCGGAGGCTCAGGCCCTGGTTGCCGCGCCTGAGGCGGCAATGGAAGAAGTTGTTGTGCTGGGCCGCTATCGAGCGGCAGCAACCGATGTGGTCTCTGAGCGGATCGAATCGGAAGTGGCAATGGATCTTCTCGATGCTGAAGGCATCTCCCGGCTCGGTGACAGCAACGTTGCGACTGCCCTGCGACGAGTGCCCGGTGTCACCGTACGCGACGATAAATTCGTATACGTGCGAGGCCTCGGGGAGCGGTATTCCAGTGCACAGTTAAATGGAGCCGTAGTCCCTTCGCCAGACTTGACGCGAGATGTTCTGCCGCTGGATATCTTCCCGGCCAGCATCATTGACGCTTTGGCGATCTCCAAAGGCTACTCACCGGACCTGCCCGCTGGTTTTGGCGGCGGCAACGTCGACATCCGTACCAAGCAGATACCCGAAAGTGGGGTGTTTTCCATTGCTTTGAAGAGCGGGTTCAACACGGAAAGCGATAAAGGGTTCACGTACAACGGAGGCAGTGATGACAAATGGGGAGAGGATGACGGTACTCGTGCGTTGTCACCTGTGTTGCGCGATGCACTGACGACATATCAGGGCAATATCTCTTCGAACAACATCCTCCGGGTACTGCGCAGAACCAGCAATACAGCTACGCCAGCACAGGCTGAAGGCATTAACCGTGAGCTTGCTACTGAGTTGAATCGTGATCTCGACTTCAAAGAAACCGATCTCGACCCGGATCTTGAGGGAGAGATCAGTGGCGGCTACCGTTGGTTCTTTGGCGACAATCTGGAAGTAGGGTTCCTCGCGCATGGTTCGTACGAAACAGAACAACGCCAGACGAACCGCATCAACCGGCGTGTGGTGGAGCCGACGCTGAACTTCTCGGAAACCGAACGGACCGTGGACGCTGTCAACATCACCGGCTCGATGAATCTCGGGATTCGCTACACCGAAGACCACCAGATCGGCACGCTGAGCATGGCGCTCAGAAACACAGAGGATGAGGTATCCAACATCATCACCTGTCAGAACAGCCAATTTAACGACTGCAATGCAGAGCAGGGCGCGGCTCAAGGCCGTTTGTTCGATATTCGATATGAAGCACGCGATTTGCGACTGAACCAGATCAGCGGTCGTCACAAGTTGGGGGATGCGACTATTGATCTGTTGCCAGAATTCCTGGGTTTCCTCGAAAAAATTCGCGATACGGAATTTACCTGGTATTACTCGGATGCGATTGCCGAGAGCGACATTCCTGGAGAAGTAAGATTCGGTCTGGTCGAACAGCTCTCAGGTCCAAGAGGTCAAACGACGTCCAGTCAGATCAGGCAGACACCTTCGGCTGGGGACTATCGATTCTCCGAGCTCAAGGATGACGTGGTCAGCCATGGCTGGGAACTGTCGGTACCTTTTTATCTGGGTGATTTCGACCTTACCTTGCTGGGTGGTTCGGAGTACGTGAGAAAAGGACGGTTTTACGAGCAGTACTCGTTCGGAATTGGAGGTAGCGGAGCTGGATTCCAGGGTATTGCCGCTGGCACGCCTGCAGAGGTCTTTTCCGATACAAACTTGCTGAATCCGGCCAATAACGTGCTCATCATCGCCGGTACCGGGGGCTTCGGAACGGAAAGTTATCTCGCGGGACAGATCATCGACGCTGCCTATTTTCAGGCTGATTTGCTCTGGAACGAAACCTGGCGCGTGAGTGCCGGGGCGCGCCACGAAAACTTCCAGCAACTGGGTGTGCCGATCAACCTCCTGGAGTTTACCGGGCCTCGAATCCCGCTCACATCAGAGGAGATTGAAGACGCGGCACAAAACGTTGACGACTGGTACCCTTCCGTTGCGGTGACATGGATGCGGCCCGGGTTTTGGTCTGACGAGTTCCAGCTTCGTTTTGGCTACAGCCAGACGGTTGCTCGCCCTGATATCCGTGAGGTCTCCCGATCCACTTACATTGATCCTTTGACGGAAGCGCGTGTACGCGGGAACCCGTTTTTGCAGTCGTCTGATCTGAAAAACTACGACGTCCGTGCCGAATGGTTCTGGGATTCCGGTGACAATGCGTCGATCTCACTTTTCTACAAGGACATCACGAGCCCTATCGAAACTGTTCAAGGTGGTGCGACTGAAGAGAATATTCTCTTCAACTTCGTCAACGCTGATAGCGCGGAGATCTATGGTGTCGAGCTGGAAGCCCTGAAGAGCCTGGATTTCGCGTCGCAGTGGCTGGGGAGCTGGTTCCAGGGTTTCTACGTCTCGGGCAACGTGACATTGTCCGACACCGACATCAAGATCCTTCCAGGCCCAGGTGTCGGCAATATCACCAACGTCTCGAGACGGCTAACGCAACACTCGAAGTGGGTTGCCAACCTGCAGTTGGGTTATGACTCGCCTGATGGAAAGCACGGCGCAACCCTCGCTTACAACTCCTTTGGCGAGCGCATTCTGTTTGCCGGAATAGATGGCCTCGATGATGCGTTTGAGCAGCCTTTCCACTCGCTCGACCTAACCTATTCCTGGTTCGCCACGGAAAAGCTGACACTGAAACTGCGGGTGAAAAATCTTCTGGATCAAAAACTCGAGGTCGAGCAAGAAGGTGTCTTGATCATCGAGCAAGAGCCCGGTTTGACCATGCTGATCGATGCACGTTGGTCGCTTTGATGGGCTTGATGTTGAGAATGGAAATAAGGAGTCAATCACGTCAGGGAAAAATAGTTTAAAAATCGTCATCAGACTGTAATAAATCTATTGACCGAATTTCTACTTGGACCAGACTTCCGGGACGGCACGTGAGCCGGTACCGGGAGTTGGTAAATGAACAAAGTTTTTTTCGGCGTTATGGTGGCCTTTGCTGTGGTGTTGACGGGTGGATGCGCGTCCTCCAGTCCGACCAAACCAACCCACTATTGGGATGCAGCGGCGAAGCCAGAAACAAAATATCAGACGGACAACTCGGCTTGCGAGTCGGCTAACGGTGCCCATGCATCGAATCCGATGCTGGCAGATAGTGGTGCTTTCCAAGCCTACAAGGATTGTATGGTCGAACGAGGGTACGTACTTCGGACGTATTGATCTGAATCTTCCGAGTCGCCTGTCACGGTAGATTCATAAATCGCGATTAGGGTGAGCGCCGTTTCCCACGGAGCTTGCCTTAGTTGTTCACGAAGTTCACCCCGCTCGTACTGCTTGTTGTCCTTGTGTGCGCTTCGATTTCGGCCGACGCTCGAGCACAGCAAGAAGGTGACTCGATCACCTCCTCCGATGGCAAGATCAATAACTACTGTCTGGGTGGCGGCGACGACCGCAAGGTCATTCCCTTCGACGGCATCATTCATAATCCCTTCAAGCAGACCAGCCACTTCAATTGCGAAGCCGAAGGCGGTAGCCCAACCTTCATGCCAGACCTGGACCCACCGATCAAGGATGGAAAACTGGCATAGGCAGGCAGGCAGGCAAACGAGCCTGCTGTCGTTACTCTCGCTTCACTATCTCCCCAATGGCACTGAACCACTTGTTGTTGAGCATGTGGATCAGCGCGTTGATCTGTTGGTTTGTGACCGACCCTCCGGCAAACAGGGCGAGCGCCCGGAGCGGCATGCTCTTTGCCATCTGATCGAACATCTTGTTCAACGTCGGGTCGTTGCCCGTGCCACCCATGCGACTCTGGAAGCTCTGGATGGCCTTGTTGCGAACCCATGCGCCAAGCCTCGTCTGGGCGATCTCGTCCAGCGTCGAGTTGCGATGAAAGGGACGTGAAGGTTCCGGCACGGGAATTGGACGACCCAGCATACCCTCGAACACAGCATCGGATACTTCAAGAGTGTCGCTCGAGATTTGTGGGCCGGGTGCGCTGCCCTGGCTGGATGGTGTGTCCACTCCCTCGATGTTGATGGTGAATCGCAGTCGAATGTCACGGCTGGATGCACCGATCTGCAGTTCGTAATCCCCAGCCTCGATGCACCAGCGCTGGTGCCCGTGGTCGAAATAGCTGAATGAACGACGGTCCAGTTCAAACCGCGCTTCTCCGATTTCGCCAGCGCGAAGATGCAGTTTGCAGAACCCTTTCAGTTCATGGGCGGGGCGAAATACGCCAGTAAGCGTTTTGCCCACATACAATTGCACGACTTCGCTGCCGCTTCGGTTGCCGGAGTTGGCGACATTCACGCGAATGATGAGCGACCCGGCTGCCGCAGACCATGAGGTCGGTGCGTCAATGTTCTCGTAGTCGAAACTGGTGTAGGACAGTCCATGCCCGAAGGGGAACGCCACGTTTTTGTTGGCCGTGTTGTAGTAGCGGTAACCGACCAAGAGACCATCGCGATATTGAACCTGACGACCTTCCCGTGCGAACCAGGATTCGCAGGGAACATCGGCCTGTCGCCAAGCCCAGGTTTCAGCCAGCTTGCCGGATGGGTTGGTGCGTGCTGTGATCAGGTCAGCAATTGCCCCACCGCCAGCCTGACCAAGGAGGTAGGTCGCAAGAATTGCGCGGGGTCGATGGGACCAGGTCATATCAACGGGAGATCCACTGGTCAGGATCACCACAGTGTTGGCGTTCACGTCACATACGGCGTTGATCAACGCGAGATGTTGTTCCGGCATCGCAAACTCGGAACGATCGAAGCCTTCTGATTCGCAGATGGCAGGCAGACCAACAAACAGGAGAACCGTGTCTGCTGCCTTTGCGAGTTCGACGGCAGCGTCGATCAGTTGGGAATCGAGGGTTGGGGATTGCTGGTCATATCCACGCGCAAACGGCAGGGGACGACCGAACTGTTCGGCGAGAGCTGTGTAAGCGTCATCCACCTGCGTTGGATTGACCTGTGAACTACCCGCACCTTGAATGCGTGGAGCCTGCGCAAAGCTGCCAATCACGGCGAGGTTTGTGTTCTGTGCGAGTGGCAGCAGGTTGGCTTCGTTCTTGAGCAGGACACAACTCTCGGCTGCAATTCGTCGCGCCAGAGCGTGATTGGCAGTCATGTCCAGTGGCGATGACGACTCGTCCAGATCCCGTCCGGCGAGGATCAAACTGGTAATGCGCACGGCGGTCTGGTCGAGTACCCGTTCCTCCAGTTCACCCTGGCGTACGGCCGCCTCGATCAATCGATCATTGGCACCGCCACTGCCCGGCATTTCCAGATCCAAGCCAGCACCCAGCCCCTCAACACGCCTGTTGGTCGCGCCCCAGTCAGAAACTACCAGCCCCTTGAATCCCCAGTCGTCTCGCAAAACCTTGTTCAAAAGCCATGAGTGCTCCCCGCAGTACTCGCCATTGAGGCGATTGTAGGCAGACATGACGGTCCACGGCTGAGCCTTGGTCACGGCGATTTCAAAGGCTCTCAGATAGATATCACGCAGAGTTCGCTCGTCGACAATGGCGTCGATGGTCATGCGTCCTGTTTCCTGGTTGTTCACGGCGAAATGTTTGAGGCTGGTTCCGACGCCTCGTGACTGCACGCCAATGATCCAGGCAGCGGCCAGCTCGCCAGCAAGCAAGGGATCTTCCGAGTAGTACTCGAAATTTCTCCCGCAAAGGGGATGGCGCTTGATGTTGATTCCGGGTCCAAGCAATACAGTGACCCTTTCCTTGACACACTCATTGCCGAGCGCGACCCCGACTTCCTCAATCAATGATCGGTTCCACGAACATGCCATGGCGGCCGCGGTCGGAAAGCAGGTCGCAGGGACGCTTGCATTCAAACCGACGTGATCGCCCCCGCCGGTTTGTTTGCGCAGACCGTGTGGACCGTCGGTCACCATCACCTTGGGTAGCTGCAATCGCTCGATTGCCTTGAGATGCCAGAAGCCTCGGCCCGAACATAACCCTGCCTTTTCCTGCAAGGTCATCTGACCAACCAGTGCGATTGCTTCGTTATGTTTTCCGGAAAGACCTGCTGCGACTGCCAAGTACCAACTCCTTATGGTGTGAAAACAATGGTGTGAAAAAAATGGTGTGCGGAAAAGCGGCCCTCCACCTTCTCGTGGTCGATTGTGGCGGGAAGCGGTGTGGCAAACCAGTGAGACTTTGTAGAGACTTCGGCAGGGTCATTTGTTGAGATGCCAAGGGGGCCAAAAAATCATGCGGGACTTGCAGGGAAAAACAGCGTTTGTTACTGGCGGGGCGAACGGTATCGGATTTGCACTCGCTCGTGCCTTCATCAGTGAAGGGATGCGGGTGGTGATCGCGGATGTTGATCAAGGAGCGCTCGCAGCAGCCGAACAGGCGTTGGCGGGAGCGAACACGGAGGTTATGGCGATTCAGCTGGACGTAACGGATAGAAATCAGTACGTCGCCGTTGCTGATGCCGTGGAGGCGCGTTTTGGCAAGGTGCATGTGGTCTGCAACAACGCAGGTGTGTATCGAGGCGGTACGTTGGATCAGGTGACCTATGCAGATTGGGACTGGATCATGGGCGTCAACGTTGGCGGTGTCGTGAATGGCGTGCAGACCTTTGTCAAACGGATGCAGTCACACGGCGAGGGCGGGCACATCGTCAACACGGCGTCCATGGCCGGGATGATCACGTCTCCCGGTCTTGGTGTGTACAACGCCAGCAAGTTTGCGGTGGTCGGCTTGTCGGAGGCGCTTCGTACAGATCTGGCCAGTTCGAACATTGGCGTTTCGGTTCTGTGTCCCGGCATGGTCAAGACACGCATTCTGGAAAGCGAGAGAACACGGCCACAAGAACTGGTACCCAACCAGGATGACGCTGAAATGGCTGCGAAGGCGCACAGCGAAATCATGCACATGGCCATGCAGACCGGAATTGAACCGGAAGCTGTGGCGCAGAAAGTGGTTGACGCCATCAAAGCGAATCAGCTGTATGTGTTTCCGCATGCAGAGTTTCGGGACGCTGCTGCGGCCAGATTTGCGTCGATCGTCGAGAGTTTTGGCGAGCCCGATGCAGATCGTCTGGCAGCACAGGCCGAATTCATGGCTAGTCTGGTGCAACCATCCAGCTGATGTTCATCGTTCCAGAACGTAACGTCCCGGTGCATCGTCGATGACCGGGAACCGTTTGTTACCTTGCTTCCTGGCCGCGTCGACACGACGCGATCGTGATTGCAGCCACCTGATCCAGTGGTGTCGCCAGTCACCTGACTGTTCGTAAGCGCCTTTGAGCCACTCGTCTGCTTCGATTGGCGCATCTTCGCGAAGCCAGTAGCGCAAGTGAGGATTGTCTGCCTTTGCGCTGATGGTCTGGGTGTGGTTCTGATTGGTCAGCACGAATTTCACCGGACCGCCAAACATGTGCGCGCTGCGGTAACAACCACGCCAGGGCGTAATGTGGTCGGTGGTTCCGGCCATGATGTAAACCGGGTAATCGATGTCTTTCAGGTTGATCCGCTGATCCAGTATCTCGAGTTCACCTCGTGCCAGGGCATTGCGATGCGCAAGATCGATGAAGTCGCATTGCATCTCTGCCGGCACGCGGGTGTAGTCCATGGACCAGAACAGGAGTGGATGAGCCAGTGGCGCCTCACCTCGGTAGTAGTTGCTGCGCACAAAGCTGAACACACTTTCGTCCAGTCTCAACATCGCGAACATTTCCAGGATGTCGCGTTCCTTCATCATGCCCTGCGCACGCACCCGCGATTTTTGTGATGCCACGGACTCGTCAGTGACGAAGAGTGTGAAATCACTGTCGCCAGGCTGGTTGTCGAGGATGGATACAAACAGGGAGAGCGATTTGATCCACTTTTTGCCACGTGCCTGCAGCACACCAGCCGCGGCCGCAGCGG
>CAMDVY010000079.1 GCA_945878745.1 Klebsiella pneumoniae
TTTTTGACAAGCTCACGAAAACTTGTCACCGGCGGCACGTTCACTTCGATCACACCCGGATCCGGTGTGATCTGCAGCACTTGCAGTCGATGATCCTTGGGCGGCTCATACCCTTCGAGTGTCACGCCCAGCTTCAAATGACTCGCCACCTCACCGATGGCATTCACCACCGCCAGGTAACTCTCCAGACGCTCCATGGGCGGCATGAACGCGAACAGCTTGCCGCCTCGAGCCTCGATGACCAACGCCGTGTGGACTATTTCCCGTTTGTCACTTGAGACTTCTTCCGCTTCGTGTTCTCCGGCGGCAGCCAGTTCTTCCCGAGGCGAAAAAGGATCAACGGGCGATTCAACTTCTCGCTCTTCAGGTTCAACCCAGGGCAATGAAGCGAGCGGCAAGCGCAGACCCATGGGCGAATCGCCCGGCAGCAACAACATGGCGCCAGAGCGAAATCGCCAGTCGCTCGTCAGCCAACCGCCATGACGACCTTTCGCCTGCCACTTCAGCGGCAGCGCATAACCTACCGGTGCGGTCAGTCCAGCGGTGAATATTCGGGCTAATCGTGCGCGCTCCAGCGGATCATCAAGACGCGAATCGGTGGGCGAGAGATTTTCTGGAAGCTGTTGTTCCGTGACGAGATTCAGGAACACATCTTCATAGCCTGGAAAGATGTGCTGTTCACCCAGCTTGAGCTTGCGGGCAACTGCCGTCATCAAAGCCTTGGCGTGACTGACATCAAACTGCCCCGGCACTTCATCGCCGGACAAAAAATCCGGGTGCTTGATCATCGCCTGGCTATCGGTTCTCCAGTACAACGACATCACCCAGCGTGGCAACGGCTCACCTGGATACCACTTCCCTTGGCCACGATGGACCAGACCGGCCGGCGCATAACAAGCCCGCAGACGATCCAGCAATGATGCACTCAACGCATACTTGGAATCCGAGAGGGCTGTGAAATTCCACTCTGGTCCTTCCATATCGTCAATGGAGACAAAGGTTGGTTCACCGCCCATGGTCAACCGGACATCCCCGCGCTCAAGATCTCGATCAACCTTGTCGCCAAGTTTGAGCACGCGTTTCCATGCCGAGTCAGAAAAAGGCATGGTGACTCGCGGATCTTCATGGATGCGAATCACTTCATTGCTGAACGAGAACTCGACCTTGGTCGGCCCGGTGGCACCGGTTACCGGCGCGGCACTTGCCGGCTCCGGTGTACAGGCCAGCGGGATGTGGCCCTCACCTGCCATGAGGCCAGACGTCGGATCCAGTCCAATCCAGCCTGCACCCGGTAGATAGACTTCTGCCCATGCATGCAGATCGGTGAAGTCATGGGTTGTTCCCGATGGGCCATCCAGCGCCTCGAAATCAGCCTTCAACTGAACCAGGTACCCCGACACAAATCGGGCCGCCAGACCCAGGTGGCGCAGGATCTGCACCAATAGCCACCCACTGTCCCGACACGACCCTGATCGCCGTCCCAGGGTGTCCTCACAGCTCTGCACACCGGGTTCCATGCGGACGAGATAGTCGACGTCCTTCTGCAATCGCTGATTGAGCGCAACCAGAAAATCGACCGTGCGAGCATTCTTGGTATCCACCTCAGCCAGCCAGGCCATGAGCTTTGGACCGCGCTCGGTGACCTCCAGGTACGGCGTCAGATCCCGGCGAAGCTGGGGCTCGTACGCAAAGGGAAACTTCTCGACCCCTTCATCGAGAAAAAAGTCGAAGGGGTTGATCACCGTCAGGTCGGCGATCAAGGAAACTTCGATGGAGAGTTCTTTAGCAGGCTCAGGAAACACGAATCGAGCGAGGTAGTTTCCGAAAGGATCCTGCTGCCAGTTCACAAAGTGAGGTTCCGGGGTCACCTTGAGCGAATAAGCGGAGATCGGTGTACGGCAGTGTGGTGCTGGTCGGAGCCGTATCACATGAGGGAACAACTCAACCAGGCGATCAAAACGGTATGTGGTCTTGTGTTCGAGGGATACGTGAATCGTCACGAGGACTGTTCAACCTCCCAATCGATGACCGGCAAGCGCGCAAACGCGATCTTGATCTCCTTGTTCCAGTTTCTCTTCACATCACGCAAGTAATCATCGTCCTCTTCGAATCGGCGATATCGCCCGGGCTGCAAGGAGCCTGCCGTGTAAGCGACGATCTCGATCGGGGGTGCAACGGTTAAATTGCTTCGCATGGTGCCGTCCATGGACACCAGCGCACATAGCGCGGCTTGATCCAGGGAGGAATCCATGGTCACGACACGATCCAGGATCGGCTTGCCATACTTCGACTCGCCAATCTGCAGGTAGGGGACCTGGTTTGAACTTTCGATGAAATTCCCTTCCGGATAGACCATGTAGGTGCGGCATCGAGCACCCCAAACCTCTCCCGCAACGAGAAAGCTGGCCTCAAAAACATGGCCGCCCGGGGTTTTTTCCTGCTCCTTCCGACTGAGCGCGCCGACGTAGGTGGCTGCTTCACTGACGTTTTTCACGGTTTTCAGGCTGGTTTTCGCATCGTCCCGAAGATCTCTTTCGATCTGAGCAAAAACGCCCTGCGTGGTTGCAAGATTTCCCGAGCAACAAAGAATGAACTGGCGATCTCCGGGCACGCCAAAGATCCGCATCTTGCTGTGCGTGCTGACGCTGTCGACTCCAGCGTTGGTACGCGAGTCGGAAATCAGGACCAGTCCCGCGTTGACATGTATGGCGAGGCAATAAGTCATCTCAAAACTGCTCAATCATTCCAATAGTCAATAGATACCAGCCGCTGGTGCTGCTCATCCAGTCTCATGATTCACGAAGCTTGCCAACTTTTAAGAAGCGTTGATCAACCGACAACGGACCGCGGACAACCACACATCCGCCAGACCTTGTTGTCTACCCCGACCCTGCGCATAAATGATTGCACAGAATTGTCTTCAGGTTCGCCCCATTCCGTCGCGCATTGTGTGCTGCACGTAAGCTGTTTGCCAATGTTCGCCTGAGCCGTATCTTGAGAAGACGGTGCCAACACGCGCAGTTCAGGTTGACGCTCCGGGGGCCGACCGGTTTAATACGCGGCCCTTCTGCGGCCAGGTAGCTCAGTCGGTAGAGCAGAGGACTGAAAATCCTCGTGTCGGCAGTTCGATTCTGCCCCTGGCCACCATTTCCCCTTGTCGATCCCGTGCCCGATTGATATTGCAACCTCCCGCTCCCTAAGCAGTCTTTAACGACCACCAGCGCCATGGAACTCCCGGAAGATGTCCTGAGGATCTGCAGAGGGTCCACTCGAGCGGACAATTACTTCACATATGCATCTGCACTGTTCTTCCTCCGCTCTAACGTCGTATTAGGCACTTTCGCCAGTACATTGACATAGGGGGAATGAGCTTTCCCGCTTCTTCGAAATTCGTCTATGCTGGCTGCTCTCACGATTCCCGGCGTTTGCGGTTCTCTTTTTGTCGGGCGAACTGAATCCCCATGATCAGCGGAAAGTCAGCAGTTGAGCCCAACCGATTCCATAACGAGCCACTTGCCCCTTCGGGTGTTGATGATCTGTGATGATCAACAGATTGATCGACGTATACTACAAGAGGCGGACACGATAGCGACGCAGGGATGTGAGGTACTGATACTAGGCCGGTCAAGCGATCGGTTGCCACGCACTGAACGACATGGACGGGTCACGATCGATCGAGTTGGCGACGTCAGCTCGGAAATTGCCGCAGAAATGTGCAACGAGGTTCACTCCAGTCTTGATCGCAAGGAATGGCCAGAAACAAGGCGGATCGAAATCGCAGACGCCACCCGCCAGTTTGCCAAACTCATTTCGCACTCGCATGACACGGATACCGAATATCCTCGCTGGCTTGAACATCAAGGCAAACTAGTACGTAATTTCGGCAAGGCTATGCTTTGGCCTCCGTTGCGATTGTCTTTGCTGCAACGGTTGCTTCCAAGACTGCCCACCTTTCTTGCCTACTTGATTTATCTACCCACCTTGCTGTTGACGCCTCGGCCTGCTGCATTGAAGTGGCATTGGACACGGATTAGAAAAAGTATTGCAGAGTGGATGCCAGCGCCCGCTCGCGCATTGTTGGAGCAAAAGGATCGCACCAATGAAACCGTTCGCTCGATCGCACTCGAGCATCGAATCTCGCGGTTTGTCGATCTGAACCCCTGGGAGCTCGCATTGTTTAAACGAGGCTCCGATCATCAACCGGACATCGTACATGTCCATGATCTTCCTCAGCTGCGTTCGGGTTGTTTCATCGCCAGAAAGCTTGGTGTACCCCTCATCTATGACGCGCACGAATTGTACCCAGTAATCCACACTCTAGGGCCGGAACAGAAGGAGCGGTTGCGGGCTATCGAAAGTCGTTTCATTCGACAGGTCGACAAGTGCATTACGGTCAATCCGTACATCGCAGCACGAATGGCAGCCAATTACGGCATCCCTACACCAACTGTGTTGCTCAACGCGGCGGTACCTGACCCGCGTGCTTTGAGCGCCAACAGGCCGGAGACGTTGCGCGACGTGCTCGGTCTGAGCGATCTGCAGAAAATAGTGATTTTTCAGGGCTGGATCAGCTTCGATCGATGTATCGGTACTCTCGTAGAGGCAATGACATTCGTCCACGCATCGATTCATCTGGTGCTACTGGGCTACGGCGATGACCTCCTCAAATTGCGACGCTTGGTTGGGAGACTGAAACTCGTCACGCGTGTACACTTTTTGGATTCGGTGCCACAAGGTGAACTCCTCCGTTGGATCTCTTCAGCGGACGCGGGCGTCATTCCTTATCAGCCGATTGATGAAAACCACTTGTACTGTTCACCCAACAAATTATTCGAGTTCATCGCCGCCAATGTACCGATCATCGCCAATGATTTGCCGTACTTGCGATCGGTTGTAGCGGACAATGGCTTCGGCGTCGTGAAACGGCTTGTCTCGCCGCGCGACTACGCGGATGCAATCAATGAAATGTTCGATCCTGCGAGTGGGGGACTGGAACGCTTCCGGCTGGCCATTCGCTGCGGTGCAGAACCTTATCTCTGGCCCGCCCAAGCGCGAGTTCTGCTTGAGCTCTATGCGACTGTCTGGAGAGGACGAGCGAGTCGAAATTCTGCAATTCGCGTTGAGATGCCAGTAGTGGATTCTGCGCCCGCCAAGAGTGCTGGGGCAACGGCAGCAGCTAGCCCGCTTCGCATCTTTCATGGCCTACACAATATCGCTGGCATCCCTTCGATTCTGGCGCGAGCTGAGAGAAAACTAGGATTAGCATCTCAGTCCATTTGTTTTGCGAACGGACGATTCGGCTATGTCGCGGATGTCGAAGAAGAGCTAACCACGCAACGTTCTGCACTCACGGATCGGTTTAAACGTTACGCAGATCAATTTGATGTGTTCGTTTTCCACTTCGGAAGTTCGTTGTCCGATCAGGCATTGGTAGATGTTCCGCTGCTGAAGCAATTGGGCAAGAAAATAGTTTTCTATTTCCACGGGTGTGATATTCGCGATGCTGACCAGACCATTCGCAAATACGAGTTCAGCGCGTGCAAGGTTTGTCGCCCACGCCAATGCAATCGTAACCGCGATCTCGCATTGGAGATGGCCTGTGGATATGCGGATGCCATTTGGGTCAGCACGCCAGATTTGCTGGAATTCGTGCCAGGCGCGGAACTATTTCTTCCGCCGGTCGAACTGGAGTACTTCCCATATCAGTCCGGCTCCGTTCGCCGGGATGCATCAATCGCAGGCTCTCCGTTGCTTGTTCATGCGCCATCAAGCAGCCTGTTGAAAGGTACGCAATACCTTATTGATGCAGTAGAAACAACCAGGGCGAGCGGCGGAAGTCTCGAACTGATGCTCCTTCAGGGCTTCTCGCATGCAGAGGTAAAAATACGACTTGCTCGGGCGGATTTCGCGGTTGACCAATTGCTAATTGGCAGCTACGGATTATTTGCAGTCGAAGCAATGGCGACCGGTATCCCGGTGATCTGTTACCTGCGAAATGATCTGCTCGACCGCTACCCGGAAAAACCGCCGATTGTAATCGCCACTCCGAGTACGATTCGTCAGGTAGTACTTGACGTTATGAACGACCTCGATAAATACCAGAGCGTGACCATTGCAGCGCGAGCGTATGTCGAGCGTCACCACAATGCTGAACTGCAAGCCAGACGCTCGATGGCTACCTATGGGCGCCTCTGCTCCCCTAGCTCGCAATCACCAGAGCATGGTGTGCACGAGTTGCAGTTAACGTGAGGAAGAGCTGGACAGTTTAATGAAACCAATGAAGTACGGCGTAATCGGCGTAGGGAACATGGGAGCCAACCACGCTCGCTCCGTACACGAGATACCAGAGGCGCAACTTGTTGCCGTTGCAGATGCCAATCGAACTGCGGCCGTGAACGTTGCAGGCCTTTATGGCTGTCAGGCCATGGGAGATTACAGGTCCCTGCTCGAGCAATGCGATGTTGAGGCAATTTCTGTTTGCGTGCCGACTTCGATGCACCTTGAAGTGGCGATTGAATGTATGCAGCACGGCAAGCATGTACTCCTTGAAAAGCCGATTGCAGCAACGGTCGCGGATGCGCGCCGTTTGCAGGAGTTCGCCCGGGAGCAGGGTGTTCAGATGATGGTGGGTCACATCGAACGATTCAATCCCGTAGTGCGACGCGTTAAGGAGATACTCGATCGTGGCGAGATCGGACGCGTCGTCTCCATCATGGCGCGTCGCGTAGGCGTGTTTCCCCCGCAGATCAAGGACGCAAATATCGCTGTGGACCTCGCCATCCACGACCTCGACATCGTCAATCTGTTGCTCGGAGAACTTCCGATGGATGTCTCTTCCAGCAAACGCCGCAATCACGTGGAGCACCGCGAGGACTCGGTGGAGTTTTTCTTACGCTACCGCGAAGCAACTGCATATGTGCAGGCAAACTGGATAACCCCGGTAAAAATTCGAAAGCTCAACATTACTGGCACAGATGGTTACCTGGAGATGGATTACATCAGCCAGAAGATTCAGTTCTACAAGAGCAACTACGAAAAATACCGGGAAGTACCCGGGCACATCGACGGATTTTCGGACTACGTCTTGAAGTACATGGAACCTGAGCTGGTGGAAATCAGCGTCGCGAAGCGCGAACCACTGAAGGAAGAAATCCGCTGGTTCATTGGTGCGGTACGTCGTGGAGACCCAATCAACAACGAACACGCGATCGACGCACTCGCGATCGCACTCAAGGCCTGAACGCAAACATGACAACGGCAACTTACACTGCACATCCGACGGCAGAGATCTCACCGCAGGCGGATATCGGGAAGGGCACTCGCATCTGGAATTATGCACAGATAAGGGAAAGGGCGAGCATCGGCAGCGAAGTCATCATTGGGAAGAATGTCTATATCGATTTCGAGGTGCGCATAGGCTCGCGCTGCAAGATTCAGAACAACAGTTCCATCTACCATGGGGTGCAGATCGAAGACGGTGTGTTCATTGGTCCCCACGTGATTCTCACCAACGATAAGACGCCGCGAGCGATTACCCCCGATGGAGCTCTAAAAGGCGCTGATGACTGGAGTCTGGGCACCATTCGGGTGCGATATGGAGCGAGCATCGGAGCGGGAGCGATCGTTCTACCCAATGTCGAGATCGGGCGATTTGCTCTGGTGGGCGCCGGCAGTGTAGTGACGCGTGATGTTCCGGCATATGCGTTGGTCGTGGGCAATCCCGCAAAATCCGTTGGATGGGTCGACGAGGCAGGAAACCGTGTTGCGCATCCGCCTGAGTCCTCGATTACGAGATGAAGCTCATCCGAGAGTTCCCGAACAAATTAGAAGTCGACAGCTCAAGATACCGACCCTGCACAGTCTCGGGGACCCTGAAAATTCACCTCTGGCCACTATCCTTTTAATGGATCTTCCTGACGGTTGATACTCCAGGCTCTCACCCATGAGAGCAATCCGCCATGACCGCCATCGCCGTTGACCTGCCGGAAGTGTTCGTCGGTTACGTGGACATCTGGATGGAAAAGGCTGGCTGGAAGATCGCCGACAAACGTCATGCGGCGAGGCTTTTTTGCGGGCTCCTACGGATGCAGATTTTCGAAGTGACGCTCTTCGGAATGGCGACGCCCACCGCAGACGAAATCGCGAGCAGTGCGGACCGCGCTGCGCAGCGCATGCTTACACTGCTCGAACAGGGGGACTGCTGACACGAAGCCGGGTCGGTCGGCCGTTCGTCGAGGTGTGTCTCCTTTTTTCTACCGAGTTCATTCTGGCAGCCCCGGACGGACGCACCCAGGTATTCTCAACCCGAGTGTCGACCGGCCCCATAGGTGCTCCAGGGTCCGGGGTGTACAGCTTTTTTGCCGATCCGGAAAACTCGGTGCTGGCGGAACTCGAAGCCTGTTTCGAACTGCCTTCCGAGGCGGTGTCCATGAAAGCACTCGCTGTCCATGCCTCACTGTCCACAAGAGTGCCGACAAGACCTTTCCGGAATCAGCCAATGCCCAGGATGGCAGGCACGAACAGGTAACAGTAGGTTGCCACCAGCAAGGCTCCAAAGAGATCAACCGCGAGTCCGGCTCGGACCATCTGCGGCACTGTGATGTAGCCACTGGAGTAGACAATGGCGTTCGGCGGTGTGCCTGCCGGTAACATGAAACCGAACGAGGCGGTCAATGTCGCCGCGAACATCAGCGGTGCGGGGTGCAGCCCAAAACTCTCTGAACCCGCTGCGACCAATGGTACGAGGATGCTGGCAGTGGCAACGTTTGACGCCACCTCCGTGAGCAGAAGGCTGGAGAAACTGACCAGCAGGAATGCGACATATGGGTCCACCGGACCGACGCCCTGCAACAGACTCGCAAGGTAGGTCGACAAACCACTCTGCTGCATGCCAAAGGCCATCGCGAGGCCACCACCCAGCAGGATCAGCAGATGCCAGGGGACACTGGCGACACGTGAGATATCGAGCGCCGTACGAAACGGCCTGAACGTGACCGGGATCAGCAGCAGCGCTATTGCAACCGACATGCCCACCGCCGCATCCCCAACATCCTGTTTCATCAACCGACCCAGAGCTGCCGGCAGAGCTTCTACCGGTTGCCCAAGAAAGTCTTCCCAACCGAATGTCCACAGGCGCGACCACCCCGGGATCGTGAACGTGTCGAGCTCGATGTCTTTCCGAAAGATCCACAACAAGGCAGCCGACAGAAATCCAACCAGCGCAATACGCTCGCCGACATTCATGCGGCCGAGTCCCGCTCGCTCCTGGGCGATCACTTCAGCACTGCCGGCGAATCCGCTTGCCGGTACGGGCGCCGCAATTCGCACCAGGAAGAGGTAGACGATTGGCAACGCGATGAGCACCAGAGGCAGTCCGATCGTGAGCCACGTTGCAAAGTCGATATCGTAACCCAGCACCTCCTGGGCCTGTTTGACCATGATGATGTTCGGCGCGGTACCTATCTTTGTGCCTATGCCGCCGATGCTGGCGGCATAGGCAATACCCAGCATCAACGAAAGCCCGAAAGCGCGCAGGTCTGGATGGTTGGGACCACTTTGTTCCGAGAGTTTCAGCAGCACCGCCATGCCGATGGGAAACATCATCACTGTGGTTGCCGTGTTTGAAATCCACAGGCTTATGAATGCGGTGGCGAGCATGAATCCGAGCACGATGCGACGCGGGCTCGCGCCGATGACGGAGATGATGCCGAGCGCAATGCGGCGATGCAGACCCCATTGCTGCATGGACGCGGCAATCAGCATGCCGCCGAGAAACAGCCAGTTGACGGGATCAAGGTACTGAAGCGCGACCTCA
>CAMDVY010000080.1 GCA_945878745.1 Klebsiella pneumoniae
TGCTGCGTGATCAACTCCTCGGGGAACCTGCTGCACATCACTCGGTGGCCTTCCTGGAGGGCCTGGCCCTGTATGAACAGGCAGGTAAGGTCTGGTTACGCAGTACGGCGGGAAAGCCGGTTGATGTCTCAAGCGTCGTTGGATGATCCTGGCCCGCATTATTCATGAATTGTCTACTGCGGACGCCGATAGCAGCGAAACCACAGGGCGTGCTCCCTCCGAGTGCTCGACGTGCTGTACAGCACGCCTGTGCGCGCTACAGTCCGCGCCACCCTGTGTTTTCACTACTCTCGACGCCCTCGCTACGACCCTTCATGAATAATGCGGGCTATGCCTGTCGAGGCTGGGTCGCATCCCAGCCTCGCGCCGTCCGTTCAGTGTCTGCAGTGACGATCATGATGGTGCGGCCGGCCAAGTGGTGAGCCTGAGGGTGGCCAAGGCTGAGCGGGATGGTCCTCGTACGGCGGTGGGTTTCGGTATTCGTCATCCCATCGCCGGTCGTAGTCGTAGCGGCGGCCATGACCATCGTCGTAGCGACGGTCATAGGCATGAACCTGGCGCGGCTCGAACAACAACGTGACGGCGTTTACCTGCGCTCCTTCGCGCACATACAACCGCCATTTGCCGTCGTCAAATCGCGGTGCGCGAATGTGATTGGCGCCGGGCCGCAATTCAATTCGCGGTGAATAGTTGCTGCCAACCCTGAGCAGCGCATGTCCACCATATCCTCGATGATGTCCACTGGCATGAACAACAACGCCGGTCAGGTAGTAGTGGTCTGTATCGATTCCGGCATACTTTTCCAGCCAGCGTTTGATGTTCAATTCTCCCTGCCCATACATCTGCACGTCGACGCGTACGGATTGCGGACCGTCAGGAGGATGGCCACGGTAATCACGGGCAGATGCAGACGCTGCGATAGAGATCATTCCAAGTGCAAGCACGATCCGTCTGCTTGCCGACCAGACTGACGACGACGCCATTCAGGTTCTCCAAACCATTGAAAGTCGCAGCACTGTGCAACGGCACTGCTGAATCAGTGGTGAACCCGGAATGAATCGAAATTGAACAACAACGAGAGAACCCGGAAGGGAGGGCAAAAAAGGCAGGAAGTTGCCCTTCCCGAAGGAAGGGCAGGTGGTCGTCCTTGACCAATAAACATCCTGTTGAATTCAGCCTAGACCAGATCTGCGTGTGTGCAAGTTCAGGGTGCAACGCCGGTGGTGAGCGGCTTTCCAGCGCGTACCCACTCACTCATGCTGCCATCGTAGACGGCCACGTCCTGGTGCCCCGCCAACAAACAGGCAAACGCATCGATGGTGGCCGAAATTCCGCCGCCGCAATACATGATGAGGCGTGGTTTGTTCATCAGCCCCTGGGCAGCAAGCGTAATGCGCAGCGCCTCTGGATCGCGGAAGGCCCCATTCTCGATGAGACTTTCGTAGTGCATGTGCACGGATCCAGGGATGTGACCGGCGCGCCCGTAGTTGAAATCACCTTCGCCCGTATAGAGGTTGCGCGACAACGCGTTCACGGTGCAGACGCCTTCGTTCGCTGCCGCTTCCATACCCTGCAGATCAACGAAAAGACGGGGCTGGGGGGATGCAGTCAACGATGCGGCGGGATAGTGATTGTCGCCTTCTTCTGTCGCACCACCTGCGCGCCGCCAATGGTCGAGTCCGCCATTGAGTACACGAATGTTCCTGTGCCCCAGATACCGCAGCATCCACCAGGCCCGGGTTGCCCACATCATGTGGCCAGACGAATACAACACCACGTGCTGTTCGTCGCCAATGCCGGCACCGCTGGCGGCTTTGACAAGCGCGTCCACCGACGGGAGGGTAAAGCCAAGCCCCGAGGTGGTATCTGAAAAGGTCTTGATGAGGTCGATGAAGGCAGCACCGGGGATGTGTGCCTTCACATAACCATCGTAGCCAGATTCAGCCCGGTATCCGGTTTTGGCGGGTTGCAGGAAAACCGCTGCGTCGTAAATTCGCAGGTTTGGCTGGCCCAACTCAGCCAGCAATTGCGCGGGTTCAATCAGTATCGGGGTGTTCATGGTAGTTCTCCTTGAGTGCTCGCAGCAGGGTTCTCTTGGCATGGCCAGGCGTAGTGTGAGTCAGGGTGATGGTGTCGCACCCGTTGAAGGCCGCAAACGTCCGCAGGCCGGTAACCAGTGATGGCAGCAGATACTCGTCGAGTTCTCGGTCGAGATGCAGATGCTTGAGTTCCAGCCGTTGTTCGCGCCGATGGGCTTTTGCATCGAGCCGACCGATGAAACTTTCGCCAGATAACAGGGGCAGGCAGAAGTACCCGTACTGGCGCTTGGGTTCCGGCACGTAGCATTCGATGACATATTCGAAATTGAACAGCCGTTGGCCACGATTGCGGTGAATGACTGCGTTGTCGAATGGCGAAAGCACGCTGACTGCTTGGCGTCGAAGGGTTGGCAATCGAGCCTCCCAAAGGTCACTGCGAACAAACCAGGTCTGACCATCGCCGGTTTGCAGTCTTGTCAGCGTGTGATCCATCACCTTTTCTGCCAGTGCTTTCTCAACAGCCTTGCGCAAGTCCATGCCCCGCCGAAGATGGGTAAAGGTCGGGGACTGTGCACAGCCATGGCTGTCCAGGGTGGTTTCCACGAGATGCTCAGCGAAATCGCTCAAGGTCGGCAGCGTGGTATTCACTGACGCTGGCAGCACCCGTTCGGTCAGATCGTAGGTTTTTTCGAAGCCGTCTCTGGAAACCACCATCAACTCACCTTCCATGAAGAGTTGTTCAAGCGCCTTCTTGGCAGGTTTCCAGTCCCACCAGCCAGTACGCTTGTCGTTCTGCTCCGAGAAGTCGCGTGATCTCAGTGGCCCTTCAGCGCGAATCCGCTCCAGTGTTCGTTTGATTTCTGCTTGGTCGCGGCTTCTGATCCAGCGTTCGTCACCTTGTTTGAACCGGGCCATGCGCGGCATGGCGAATCGATAGTCTCGAATCGGCAGGAAGGAGGCCGCATGGTGCCAGTACTCGAAGATGGCACCGGTACGCAACAGTGCGTCCAGGTGTCTGGGCTGATAGTCCGGAACGCGGCTAAACAGGACATGATGATGCGCACGTTCGACCACCGAGATGGTGTCGATCTGTATATAGCCCAGACGCTCGAGGGTTTTGAGCACCCCGGATTTGCCTTTGCCAAAGGCGTTCGGTGTTCCCAGACCTTGAGTGGATACGGTGATGCGCCGCAACCGAGGGACGATTTCCGACGCTGCGTACACGGCTCCGGTTGATGCTCTACTGGCCAACGCTCACAATGCCTCATCCCACGTTCTCCCTGGAGTGTATGAAAGCCCTCGTCAAAGCGCACGGACTGTTCCTGCTGATTGGTCTGCTTGGATCAACAAACCTGCTGGCCATCGCTCCGGAAGCAGAGTTTGACGCCGATGGGATGGTCGCCAGCCGTTCCGCCCTCGCGTCGGAAGTAGGCGCCGAGATATTGCGTCAGGGGGGCAATGCCATTGATGCGGCGGTCGCCACCGGCTTTGCGCTCGCGGTGACCCATCCTTCGGCTGGCAATCTTGCGGGCGGCGGATTCATGGTGATACGCCTCGCAGACGGCACCGTGATTACCAATGATCACCGGGAGCGCGCACCAATCGCCGCGAGCCGGGATATGTACCTGGATGCGGCTGGAAATGTCGTTCCTGGTTTGTCGACCTACTCGCACCAGGCGGTCGGCGTGCCTGGGACGGTGGATGGACTGCTGGCGGTGCTCGAAAAGTACGGCACCATGTCACGTAACCAGGTCCTTCAGCCTGCGATCCGGTTGGCACGCAGGGGCTTTGCGATCGACCGGGATATGGCGCGTGATCTGGAAGCGCAACTCCCGGGCATGCAAAAGTACCCGGCCTCCATGGCCATCTTTTCGAACAAGGGTAAACCGTGGCAGCGAGGGGATGTCCTTGTACAAAAGGATCTGGCGAAGACGCTGGACCTGATTCGAAGGCTTGGCCGGGATGGATTTTATGCGGGCCGGACGGCCGATCTGCTGGTGAAAGAAATGCAGATCGGCGGTGGGCTCATCACGCAGGCTGATCTGACTGAATACAAAAGCGTGTGGCGAGCGCCGGTCGTTGGACAGTATCGGGGTTATGAAGTCATCAGCATGCCGCCACCATCATCCGGCGGTGCTTTGCTGGTCCAGATGCTGAATATGCTGGAACCGTTTGATCTGAACAAAATGGGCTATGGAAGCGCTGATTCGGTGCATCTGATGGTGGAGGCCGAGCGACGGGCTTATGCCGATCGTGCCGAGCATCTTGGGGACCCGGACTTCGTCAAGGTACCGGTAGAGCAGCTCACCGACAAAGCTTACGCGCAGCGCCGCTTCGCAGATTTCGACCCCGCCAAGGCCAGCCGCAGCGCGGATATCGGTGCAGGCTCATGGCCGGCGGAAAGCCCGGATACCACCCACGCCTCATTTATCGACAAGCAGGGCAACGCGGTTTCCTATACCACGACACTCAATCTGTCCTATGGCTCGAAGATTGTGGCCACCGGTACTGGCATGCTGCTGAACAACGAGATGGATGACTTCTCGTCGAAGCCCGACACCCCAAACGCGTTTGGACTGCTTGGACGCGAGGCCAATGCCATTGCCCCGCGCAAGCGCATGCTGAGTTCCATGACACCGACCATCGTCGTCAAGGATGGCAAGGCACTGCTGGTCACGGGTTCTCCGGGTGGCAGCACGATCATCACGACGACACTGCAGCTCATCGTCAACGTCATCGATCACGGCATGAATCTGTCAGACGCGGTCGCAAGTCCGCGGGTACACCATCAGTGGCAACCCGACGCAATACTCTACGAACAGCGGGGATTGTCCCCGGATACGGTGCAAATCCTCTCTGGACGCGGGCATCAAGGACTCAGGTCATGGCCCTACCCGGGCGGCATCGGTGACGCCAACAGCGTGATGCGTGTTGAAGGTGGGTATGCCGGCATGGCCGACCCCAGAAATCCTGGTGGCGCAGCCGGCCCGACCCGTTAGTCCGGGCAGGATCTCTGATAGCAGATAGACCTTTGATTGCGCCGCGAGGTTCGGGAGCCAGTGTTTTAGATGGTTCGCGGTCGGGAGACCGCTCTGTAGGAGCGATCTCCTGATCGCGATTTCTGCGCATAGAGGGAGCGATCCCCTGATCGCGATTCCCCGTTCAGATCCGTTCGAGGTCTGTCCAGACCGCCCCCATATGGCGTTCCAGCATCCGTATTTCAAGTTCTTGTTTTTTTCCCAGACGACTCCACTAAGGGTTCATCGCCGATTGGCGAGCCAAACGCAACATCAGAACCAGAGGAAGACACCATGAGCTTGATTCGTTACAGCCCGATTGATGACCTGTTTCGCACCTTCGCCAATCTTGGCGAACCGCTGGCGCGCGATGAATACCTGCCGGCGGTCCACATCGTTGAACTGGAACGCGCCTATGAAATTGCCATCGACCTTCCAGGCGTTGCTCGGGAAGATATTCACGTCGCGGTGAATGACGGCATCCTGACGGTGACCGGCGAACGCAAGCTGGTCGAAGCAGAAGGTGCACGAGTGCATCGTTCAGAGCGCACTTTGGGCAAGTTCAACCGTACTTTCCGCCTGCCGGAAAATGCGGATGCAGGGCAGATCAGTGCGCGTAGCGACAACGGCGTGTTGAAGCTGAGCATCGCCAAGCAGGAAAAAGCAGTACCCAGGCGCATTGAGGTAGCGGTCCACTGACCACGGTTGGCGGACGACGATTACCGAAATGAATGGGGTCCCCAGCACGCTTTAAGCCGTCCCGAATCGTGATTGAAGGTCCCGACGGGTGGTGCCAACAGGCACCACCCGTCATCTATTACTCGAGATACCGGGCAGGTCGCTGTTTCCCGGTCTATTCTGAGGCAGAATATCCGCCGTTTTTTCCCTTCTTCACGAACCAGGCAGAGGACGCATGAGCATTGATTCCTTCAAGACCCGAAAAACCCTCAAGGTCGGCAACCGCGAATACGACTACTTCAGTCTGCCGGACGCGCAGGCCCGAGGTCTCGGCTCCGTCGACAAGCTGCCGGTGTCCCTCAAGGTGCTGCTGGAGAATTTGCTCCGGTTCGAAGACAACGTGACCGTCAAAGAAGGGGACATCCGCATTCTGGCCAATTGGGCCACCAATCCGCCGGATGACCAGGAAATTGCGTTCCGTCCGGCTCGTGTGCTGATGCAGGATTTCACCGGCGTTCCGGCTGTGGCTGACCTGGCTGCCATGCGTGGCGCGGTTGTTGCGGCGGGCAAGAACCCCAACATCATCAACCCGCTATCACCAGTCGATCTGGTGATTGACCACTCGGTGATGGTCGACAAGGCCGGTACCGCGAGTGCGTTTGATGAAAACGTCTCCATCGAAATGGAGCGCAACACCGAGCGGTATCGTTTCCTTCGTTGGGGCCAACAGGCGTTTGACAACTTCCGCGTCGTGCCACCGGGTACGGGTATCTGTCACCAGGTCAACCTGGAGTATCTGGCCCGCGTGGTCTGGACCAAGGAAGAGGGTGGCCAAACGGTGGCCTATCCAGACACACTGGTAGGTACGGACAGCCATACCACCATGATCAATGGTGCCGGCGTGCTGGGCTGGGGCGTAGGTGGTATCGAGGCTGAAGCGGCCATGCTCGGCCAGCCCGTGTCGATGCTCATTCCCGAAGTGGTCGGTTTCAAACTCACCGGACGCACGCCGGAAGGCATTACTGCAACAGACCTCGTACTGCGCGTGGTCGAGATGTTGCGCAAGAAGGGTGTGGTGGGCAAGTTCGTCGAATTCTATGGTGACGGACTGAACAATCTCTCGCTGGCTGATCGCGCGACGATCGCCAATATGGCACCGGAATATGGCGCAACCTGTGGATTCTTCCCGGTTGATGCAGAGACAATCAACTATCTGAAACTGTCCAGCCGTCCGCCTGAACTCGTGGCGCTGGTTGAGGCCTACTCAAAAGCCCAGGGCATGTGGCGCGATGACAGTGTCGAGGCGACGTATACCGATACCATGTCGCTGGATCTGACCACGATCGTTCCCAGCCTGGCTGGTCCAAAACGACCGCAGGATCGGGTCACCATGTCGGCCATGAAAACCTCATTCGACGAAGTACTGGATCTGGAAGGCAAGGGGAGTACCAAGGAAGCGCGAGTGCCGGTCCCCGGCAAGAATTACTCGCTCGGTCACGGTGATGTCGTGATTGCGGCCATCACCTCCTGCACCAACACGTCAAACCCCGCAGTCATGCTTGGGGCAGGGCTGGTCGCGCAGAAAGCGATTGCGAAAGGTCTCACCACCAAGCCGTGGGTCAAGAGCTCTCTGGCTCCTGGGTCCAAAGTAGTGACCGAGTATCTGGAGAAGACCGGTCTGCAAGCGTCACTCGACAAGATCGGCTTCAATCTGGTGGGTTACGGCTGCACCACGTGCATCGGCAACTCGGGTCCATTGGCCGAAGAAATTACGGCTGCCATCAATTCGGGTGATCTGGTGGTGTCTTCCGTACTGTCGGGTAACCGCAACTTCGAGGGGCGTGTGCACCAGGAAGTTCGTACCAACTGGCTGGCGTCACCGCCGTTGGTGGTTGCATTTGCCATTGCGGGCACCACTCGAATCGATCTGAGTCGAGAACCGCTGGGCAAGGACCAAAGTGGCAAGGACGTATTCCTGAAGGACATCTGGCCCAGCAACAAGGAAGTCGCTGATGCGGTGGCCTCTGTGTCTGCTGACATGTTTGACCGACAATACGGCGATGTGTTCACCGGGCCTGCGTCCTGGCAGGCGATTGATGTCACGAAGTCCGGTACCTATGGCTGGGAAAACTCGACGTACATCAAACAGCCACCGTTTTTCTCCGTTGAAGCCAAGCTCGAGCAAAGTGTGGAAGTGAGTGGTGCACGGATTCTTGCGCTGCTGGGTGATTCGGTGACCACCGACCACATCTCGCCAGCCGGCGAGATTCAGGCCGACAGTCCGGCTGGGCACTACCTGCAGCAGAACGGCGTGCAGGTTACAGACTTCAACTCCTACGGTTCACGACGTGGCAACCACGAGGTGATGATGCGTGGCACGTTTGCCAACATCCGCATCAAGAACGAGATGGTCAAGGGAGTGGAAGGTGGATACACCAGGCACATACCGTCCGGTGATCAGCTCAGCATCTATGATGCGTCCATGCGATACCAGGGCCAGGCCACGCCGCTGGTGATCTTCGCCGGCAAGGAATATGGCACGGGATCAAGCCGTGACTGGGCTGCCAAAGGCACGCGATTGCTGGGCATCAATGCAGTCATCGCCGAGAGTTTTGAGCGTATTCATCGCTCGAACCTGATTGGCATGGGCATCCTACCACTGCAGTTCAAGGCAGGCGACACACGCAAGAGCCTCGGATTGACCGGTGATGAAATCATCGACATTAGATTGCCTGCCGGTGAAACAAAGGTGCACACCAAGCAGGATATGGTGCTCGTGATCACGACCAAAACCGGCAAGCGTGAAGTCACGGTCATGTCGCGGATCGATACCGAAAACGAGATCGAGTACTTCAAGTGCGGCGGGATTCTGCAGTACGTGCTGAATAATCTGATCGCCAAGGCGGGATAGATCGCTGCAAAGTAGCGAAGCTACTTTGTCTGCCCCCCCCGCAAACCCGCCTAGCGGGTTTGTCGGGTCTTCCGCCTGCAAAGTAGCGAAGCTACTTTGTCTGCCCCCCCGCAAACCCGCACCGCGGGTTTGTCGGGACCTTTTCTGGTCGCGAAACAGAGAATCGGGGTCAGGAGACCCCTCCTACAGGGTGCTGATGCATGCCAGATCGCAGGGCGGCTGTCCCGCCATCCAGCACCGATACCCCCAAGCCCCTCACCACCAACTTCATGAACCCGTTCGCAGGAAATTCTGTTGCTCCCCGCTACCCTGCGCACACCAGCAGTACCGGTAGTTCCCGTGGTCAGCCGCAACGAATCCAGACTCATCGCCCTTGAACGTCGCAACATTGCGCTACACGAGGCCAAGCGACGCCAGCGCAGTCTGCCACAGACATTGCCTGATCAATCTGACTCGACCACCAGCGTTCAGAAAGCGAGCCGATAAACGTCCGAGAACGTTCGCGCAAAGTCGATCACGAGCCCCTTCCTGATGGCTGCCGGAATCTCCTCGATGTCCCGTGCGTTGTCCGCCGGCAGAATGACGCGTCGAATCCCCTGTCGTTTGGCGGCAAGCAGTTTTTCCCGGATGCCACCAACCGGATAGACCTGACCGGAAAGCGTGAGCTCACCTGTCATGGCGAGCTTGGGCTTGATGGTCTTGCCACTGGCCAATGAACACAGTGCAGTGGCCATCGTCACACCTGCGCTGGGACCATCCTTCGGCGTGGCGCCTGCGGGCACGTGCAGGTGGATGGCTGCGTCGTTGAACCACGCCGGGTCCAGATCGAATGTGCGCGCCTCGGAGCGAATGAACGAATACGCAATGTTGGCGGATTCCTGCATGACAGCGCCGAGTTGTCCGGTGAGTTTCAGGCTGGCGCTGCCTCGATGAACCAGACCTGCTTCGACCGGGAGCGTGGCACCGCCCATGGCCGTCCACGCAAGGCCCGTGACGATGCCGACCCCATGTTCCATGCGCTCCTGTTCGAACAGGCGAGGGCCGAGGTAATCCTTGACCTCGTTTTTGTGAATCGTCACTGGC
>CAMDVY010000081.1 GCA_945878745.1 Klebsiella pneumoniae
TGGCAGCGCAGTTATCCCAGCATGACTACGTTGGGTGCGAGTCCTGTTTCGGGCGCATGGCGATCCAGGCTTCTAGGCGCCGGTGTCGGCGTGTTGCTGCTCGGCTGGACTGCGGTCGGGTGGTGGTGGGACAGCGAACCGGCCGTGCAGCCGGTGGTGAGTGCGGCTCAGAAACACGCCGACCAGAAGGGACAGCAGCTGGTGACGGGTTACGTCACGACGCACACAATGATTCTGGTTGCACGGACCTTGCTGGATAAACGGGGCGGCTACCTCTCCAACGATGTTTTCCCGCCCGGTGTGGTCATGGACAACATGCCCGCCTGGGAATTTGGCGTCCTGACTCAGTTGCGCGACTCCTCCCGCGCGTTTCGCATTGATTTTTCCCGATCCCAGAGTCAGTCCATTGAAGACAAGGATCTCGCTGAGGCTGAACCCCGATTTTCGTTCGACAATTCGAGCTGGATGTTTCCGCAATCCGAGGACGAATACGGCCAGGGTATTCGCGAATTCAACGCTTATCTCAACCGTCTGGCTGATCCGAATCAGCCCAAAGCCCAGTTTTATGCACGCGCCGACAACCTCGCCCACTGGCTGGAGTCCGTGGAAACCCGACTGGGGAGTCTTTCCCAGCGTCTTTCGGCCAGCGTTGGCAAGCGCCAACTCAACGTTGATCTGGCGGGTGACCCTGCTGCTACCCAGTCAACCGCTGCGCCACAGGACGGCGATTACAAGACGCCATGGGTCGAACTGGACGACGTCTTCTATGAAGCGCGGGGTTATACCTGGGCGTTGCTGCACCTGATGCAGGCCATGGAACATGACTTCCAGGATGTCCTGGACGACAAGAACGCGCGCGTCAGCGTTCAGCAGATCATTCGTGAGCTCGAGCCGACCCAGCAAACTGTGTGGAGCCCGATGATTCTGAACGGCGATGGGATGGGGCTTCTGGCGAACCATTCGCTGGTCATGGCATCGTTTGTATCCCGCGCCAACGCGGCTATCACGGACTTGCGGACTCTTCTGGCCAGCGGTTAAGGGTCCAACCCGTCCTGCCCAGAAGCGCCAGGGGCTGGGTCACCGCCCGACCTGCTCGAAGTTGCCACCTCGAACCCTGACTCCTGGCTTTGAAATCCCGGCATTGTTCAGTAGAATCCGGCGCCCCGACCCGGAGCACCATGCCGCCAGCAGTGTGGGCTTCCGCGTGTTCTGCACGGTCGGTCAGCACGAATAATCCGTACTACTACAACTTGAGGGGAAACATCATGTCGGCTTTGCCTTTCGCGCTGCTCTGCGGGGTTACCGCGATCATTTACGGTGCTTGGCAGGTTCGCTGGATCCTCGCGCAGCCTCAGGGCAATGATCTCATGCGCGAAATCGCACTTGCTGTGCAGCAGGGTGCGTCGGCGTATCTGAACCGCCAATACACAGCGATCGCTATCGTCGGGGTCGTGCTGCTGGTCCTGATCGCGCTGTTCCTGGGCATGGAAACTGCCGTGGGCTTCCTGATCGGCGCAGTGCTCTCCGGCGCGACCGGCTATATCGGGATGAACATATCCGTGCGTTCCAATCTGCGTACTGCGGAAGCCGCGCGCAAGGGGATCAACGCTGCACTGCAGGTTGCATTCCGTGGCGGCGCCATCACCGGCATGCTGGTTGTCGGGTTGGGACTGATCGGAGTCGCCGGCTATTTCATGATCCTGACGTCGATGGGAATTGCCCAGACCGAAGCGCTCCACGCGCTGGTTGGCCTCGCCTTCGGCAGTTCTCTGATCTCCATCTTCGCCCGTCTCGGGGGCGGCATCTTCACCAAAGGCGCTGACGTCGGTGCTGACCTGGTGGGCAAGGTTGAAGCTGGCATTCCTGAGGATGACCCGCGTAACCCAGCGGTCATCGCTGACAACGTCGGAGACAACGTCGGTGACTGCGCCGGTATGGCGGCCGACCTGTTCGAAACCTATGCCGTGACTGTCATTGCAACGATGTTGCTGGGTGGCCTCATGGTCACCGAGGTTGGCGTCAATGGAGTTATTTACCCGCTGGTCCTGGGTGGCATCTCGATCATCGCTTCGATCATCGGCACATTCTTCGTCAGCACCAAGGAAGGCGGCTCGATCATGGGCGCGCTGTACAAGGGCGTCATCGTCTCAGGCGTCCTTGCAGCCATCGCTTTTTATCCGATTACTAATCAAATGATGGCCGAGTCCTCCCTCGGCGCGATGAATCTTTATTACTGCGCACTTATCGGTCTGATCCTGACTGGCCTCACCGTCTGGATCACCGAGTACTACACCGGTACGGACTACGCCCCCGTTCAGCACGTCGCGCAGGCATCAACCACTGGCCACGGCACCAACATCATTGCTGGTCTGGGTATCTCCATGAAGTCGACCGCACTGCCTGTGCTGTCGGTGTGCGCCGCCATCTGGGGTTGCCATGAACTGGCAGGCCTGTACGGCATCGCCATTGCAGCAACCGCGATGCTGTCGATGACCGGTATGGTCGTGGCGCTCGACGCGTACGGTCCGATCACGGACAACGCTGGCGGTATCGCCGAAATGGCAGGCCTGCCCCCGGAAATCCGCAACATCACCGATCCACTGGATGCCGTAGGTAACACCACCAAGGCAGTGACCAAGGGTTATGCCATCGCGTCCGCCGGGCTGGCCGCACTGGTGCTGTTTGCTGACTACACCCACAACCTGCAAGTGCAATTTCCTGATGAAGTCTTTGCGTTTGACCTCTCCAATCACCTGGTCATCATCGGCCTGCTGATTGGCGGTCTGATTCCTTACCTCTTCGGCGCGATGGCGATGGAAGCAGTCGGCCGCGCAGCCGGATCGGTGGTGGTTGAAGTTCGCCGCCAGTTCAAGGAAATCCCGGGTATCATGGAAGGCACTGCCAAGCCTGACTACTCCAAGGCAGTCGACATGCTGACCCGCGCCGCGATCAAGGAAATGATTGTGCCGTCACTGTTGCCAGTTGCCGTACCTGTTCTGGTCGGCCTGATCCTTGGCCCGATCGCACTGGGTGGTGTATTGATCGGAACGATCGTCACTGGTCTGTTCGTCGCGATCTCAATGACCACCGGCGGTGGTGCATGGGACAACGCCAAGAAGTACATCGAAGACGGCCATCATGGTGGCAAGGGTTCCGAAGCTCACAAAGCAGCGGTCACTGGTGACACCGTAGGCGACCCCTACAAGGACACTGCGGGTCCTGCGGTGAACCCGTTGATCAAGATCATCAACATCGTTGCACTGATGATCATCCCGATCCTCTGATCTGGAGAGATGGATGTGTGATCGCGGACTACCAGTCCGCGATCACCGACTTCAGACGTTTTCTGTCAGCGGCCGAATCACCTGCAAAAGATCCCCAAGGCGCCGCTCCCACGCCACTTTCATTTCTTGGTCAAATCCTGTACCCAGCGCCTTTTGCACCACGTCCTGGGTTGCCAATAACAAGTTCTCGTACATATGTGGCAGCGCACCATAAGCGCGGTGGTTACTGGTTTCGAACGCCAGATACTCTCGCTCCTGTGCAACGCTTTCCGCCATCAGCAACCGATAAACTTCCTCGATCATCCGTCCACGCATGTGTTCATCCGTGTGCAGCATGATCGATTGCGAGTCAGGGCATCGCTCGAAATATCTGTTGTAGATATCCGGTGCAATGTCCCCAGCGATCTCTGCTGCCTGCTCAAGCGAGGCCAGCAGTGCTTCGCTCATACAAATTCCGGGAGTTTTTTCGGTACCAGAATGTTCTTGAGTCGAACATACCGGGGCAATCCGTTTTTGTACGTAGGGTAGTCCTCGCCCGCGATCAGCGGCGACAGGTAACGTTTTGCTGCAGCCGTGATGCCGAAGCCATCTTTGGTAATGAAGTTTTTCGGCATCTTGCGCTCGACGTTGGCGACCTTGTCGAGCTTCGCCTCTCCGATCTTCCATTTGTAGGGGGAGTCACTGATCCTGACGATGGTCGGCATGACCGCGTTCTTGCCGGCCAGCGCAAACTCCACGGCCGCCTTGCCAACCGCATAAGCCTGATCCACGTCTGTTTTCGACGCGATATGGCGCGCCGCACGCTGCAGATAGTCCGCCACCGCCCAGTGATACTTGTAGCCCAGACGCTCCTTGATCAGGGCAGCAATCGTTGGCGCCACGCCGCCCAACTGGGTGTGCCCGAATGCATCGACGCTACCGGCATCGGCCAGGAAACGCCCATCGGCGTAATGCGCACCTTCACTGACGACGACCACACAGTAACCAATCCGGTCCACGGTCGACTTGACCTTCGCCAGGAACGCCGCCTCATCAAAGGCCACTTCCGGCAACAGGATCACATGCGGGGCATCATCCGGCTCTTCCTGCGCAAGTCCCGCGGCCGCAGCGATCCAGCCCGCATGACGCCCCATCACTTCGAGGACAAAGACCTTGGTCGAGGTCTCACACATGGAGGCCACATCGAGTGCGGCCTCACGGGTCGAGACCGCGACGTACTTCGCCACCGACCCGAAACCAGGACAGGTGTCCGTAAACGGCAGATCGTTATCTACTGTCTTCGGTACGCCGATACAGGTCACGGGATAACCCAGCCGTTTGCCGAGCTGTGACACCTTGTTGGCCGTGTCCTGGGAATCGCCGCCACCGTTGTAGAAAAAGTAGCCGATGTCGTGTGCCTTGAAGACTTCGATGAGGCGTTCGTATTCACGCTGATTCTGTTCGAATGATTTCAGCTTGTACCGGCAGGAGCCGAAGGCACCACTCGGGGTCATGCGTAATCCGGCAATGGCTGCACTGGTTTCCTTGCTGGTGTCGATCAGTTCCTCGCGCAGCGCGCCGAGAATTCCGTTGCGACCGGCGAGCAGCTTGCCGATCTGGTCGCGGTGCTTGCGTGCGGTTTCTATCACGCCGCAGGCCGATGCGTTGATGACGGCAGTGACACCACCGGATTGCGCGTAGAAAGCGTTTCGTTTGCTGGCCATGTACTTATCTATCCCTGTGCTGGTTGGCTCTTTTCAGGTTGCATCGAACATTCTCCGTGAAGGTGTCGATCTGTGCGAGAATTTCGACGTTTTTTTACGGTGTTCTCCCCGGAAAACGGATCACATGCTGACAGTCATCACATTTTTCTGGCGCCTGTGCACGTTGCGTGCTCATCCAGGACAGGTACCCACAGCCCCATGGTTTATCGTCATGATTGCGGTTGCCAACCTCAGCGTCAGTATCCTGCTGTCGATGCAGTGGTCACCAGATTCAACACCGATGCGACTGGCGACTTCGATCGTCTCCCAGCAGGCCGCCCTCGCCAGCCTGGTATGGATCGCGCTTTACCTGCGCAGCATGGACAGACGTTTTGCAGCCACGATCACTGCGCTGTTCGGGTGTGACCTGTTCGTGACCGGACTGCTGGGTACACTGTCCCCTCTCGTGCTTGGAGTTTCGGTTGGTGTTCAGCAAACACTCTTCCTCATGTTCTTAATCTGGTCCATGGCCATCATCGGCCACATCCTGCATCAGGCGCTGGAAATCCGTTTTGTGCCTGGGATAGCGATCGCCTTCGGCGTGACCTTGTTCAGTTCTGCCATCGGCAACGCGGTGCTCGAGTGAGCCTCGGTCGCCTCTACATTCTCGGCATCGGTGGCACGCTGATGGGAAGCATCGCGTTACTCGCCAAGTCAGCCGGTTACGAAGTCACTGGTAGTGATAAAAAACTCTACCCGCCGATGAGCGATCAGCTGCGAAATGCAGAAATCACGGTTTACGAGGGGTTCGATCCGGTTCAACTCGAACCAAAGCCGGACCTCGTCATCGTCGGCAATGCGGGGTTGCCACGCGGGCACCCTGGTGTTGAGTACATTCTTGAGTCCGGTCTGCCGTATACCTCAGGCGCAGCGTGGCTGGGCGAGACGCTGATGCGTGATCGGTTTGTGCTCGCCGTGTCGGGCACCCACGGCAAGAGCACCACCACCGCCATGCTGGCATGGATACTCAAATATGCAGGACTTGATCCGGGATTCCTGATTGGTGGTGTGCCCGTCAATTTCGGGCATTCCGCTGCGCTGGGTAGCACGCCGTTTTTCGTGGTGGAGGCCGATGAGTACGACACCTCTTACTTCGACCGCCGCTCCAAGTTCCTGCACTATCGTCCTCGCACGCTGGTGATCAACAATCTGGAGCATGATCACGCCGACATATTTCCAGATCTCGACGCCATTCAGGCGCAGTTTCACTTGCTGCTGCGCACAGTACCCGCCTCAGGCCTCGTGATCGCACCGACTGCCGATCCAAATGTCGATGATGTACTGAAACGCGGATGCTGGACTCAGGTACTTCGCTTCGGCAGTGGACGTATCAAACACCCGCACGAACGGGATAACGGGGAACGCATTCACGCAAGCGACGCCGCCGCCGATTGCAGCACATTCACGGTGTGCATCAACGATGTGCCGCTGGGGGCCGTCGCCTGGTCGCTGCTGGGTGTTCACAACGTCAACAATGCACTGGCTGCCATTGCTGCGGCGCGACATGCGGGCGTGTCGCCCAACGTGAGCATCGAGGCGCTCGGGCAGTTCAAAGGCGTGAAGCGGCGGATGGAGCTCATCCACGAAGATGATCGCTTGCGCGTTTATGACGACTTCGCACATCACCCAACAGCCATTCGCACCACGCTGCAAGGACTGCGCCGCGCCGTAGGCAGCGACGAAATCATCGCTGTCATCGAACCACGGACGCACACCATGTCACTTGGCACATTGCGTCATGACCTGATTACCTGCTGCTCACCAGCAGATTCAGCAATCTGGTATCGAGGTGAGAATATCAAGTGGGATCTGGCTTCTCTCGTGGACGAATGCGTCGTGCCATCACGCCTGTTCGATGACCTCGATGAGTTGATCGAACATCTGGTCAAACCTGCGAAGGCCCGACGTCATATCGTGATCATGTCGAACGGCGCATTCGGAGATATTTATCGCCGCCTGCCAGCGCGTTTGCTGGCTCGTCAACAACACCAATGAAACAGAAGGAGCGCACATGAATCGAATAACAAGGGCATGCGTCCTGGCGTTCGCGGCGGTGACATGCAGCTCCGCATCGGCTGCAGAAGACTGGTACCCCTCACGTTACGGTGCGGAAGACACACTGGGAGCATTGAATAACCAGTCACCTGAAAAGCTGATTGAAGCAGCAAAACTGGTGACGCGGGGCAAGACATACCGACTTGGGGTTGAGACTGGACCCAAGTCACCGGCCTATCCACCACGTTCCTTTTCACTCACGGTGTTGCAGCTGTCTGATGGAACCGGCACACCGCTTGGTAGCAATAAGGCTACCGGCAACGATGATCTGCTCAATTTCTGGATGGGCATCGGCAGTCAGCTCGATGGGCTTGGCCACATGGGCGTCAACCACACGTACTACAACGGTAATCATGCGAAGGATTTTGTCGCCAGCACCGGATTGAAAAAACTCGCCATACACAACCTGCCACCGATTGCGACCCGCGGTGTCCTGCTGGATGTCGCACGACACATGGGGGTCGATATTGTGCCAGCTGGTACTGCCATCAATCAGACGGAAATCGAGGCAATCGCCAAGGCGCAGGGCGTCAGCATCACCAAGGGTGACGTGGTGTTGTTTCACACGGGATGGTTGAATGTCATGGATGTGGACGCAGCAAAATTCATGGCTGGGGAGCCGGGTCTGGGTGTTGGTGGCGCGAGATATCTGGCCGGGCTAGGTGTTGTCGCCGTGGGGTCGGACACCTGGGCACTCGAAGTGCTGCCGTCCGAGGACGCCTCGCAGGCATTTCCGGTTCACCCTGAGCTGCTGGCCAAGAATGGCGTATACATCCTCGAGAACATGGACACTCGAGAACTGGCCCGGGACAAAGTGGCTGAATTCCTCTTCGTGCTCGGTGTGCCGCGTTTTGTTGGCGCGGTACAAGCCGTCATCAACCCAGTGGCCATTCGCTGATGGGGGACGTTCCGGAACTCTTGCCTGACAACCTGCCGGCCATCAATTCCCTCTGCCACAAGCTCGGCTGGCTGCTTCCTGACGAGACCATTCTTGGGCTCAGTTCAGCAGGCGAAGGCAACATGAACCGGACGCTCCGGGCGGAAACAGGCTCGCGCACGTTTATCCTTAAACAATCCGTGCCTTACGTCGCCAAGTACCCGCAGATCGCTGCACCTGAAGAACGTATCGTCGCGGAAAACGATTTTTATCAGGCCATCGAGTTCGACGGTCCGCTGCGCATGCGTATGCCTCACCGGCTGGGTTTTGCGCCAGAATCCCGTTTATTGATGCTCGAAGATGTCGGCTCTGGTGCCGACATGTTGAGCGTTTACGCAAACACCGGTGGAGACCCATCAGACCGTGGTGTGTACACCGCACTTGTTTACTGGTTGTGGCGATTGCACAGCCTGCGCGACTTCAAAGCGACCCGCTTCGCGAACCATGCGATGCGGGCGCTCAACCACGCGCACATCTTTGTCATTCCCCTGCAGCCCAACAACGGGGCTGCCATCGATCCGGCACTCGCCGACATTGCGCAACGATTTCAGAACGATTCCCAGTTGATCAACATCGCAGGTGCACTGGGCGAGATCTATCTCGGCAGGACACCGCATGCCTCTCAACCTTGCCTCTTGCATGGTGACTTCTACCCCGGTAGCTGGCTGCGAAATAAACGCCTCGGGGTGATGATCATCGATCCGGAATTTGCCTTCTGTGGTCCGCCAGAGTTTGACGTGGGTGTTTTTGTGGCCCATCTGACGTTTGCCGGTTTTGCGCAACAGGACATCATGGGCATCCTGCGCTCGTACGTAACTCCTCCAGGATTTGAGTACAACCTCGCCATTCGATTTGCGGCCATCGAGATCATTCGCCGCCTGTTGGGTGTGGCCCAACTGCCGCTGCCGGCGACACCGGAACTAAAACGAACCTGGCTCGAAACCGCCCGCATGATGATCAACTCATGAGTACGCCCATTCCCCTCATCATCGACACCGATGTCGCGCTGGGCGTGCACCATGAAGGACGCCCACGTGACATCGATGATGGTTTTGCTATCGCAGAGGCTCTGAATTCACCCCTGCTGGACCTGCGCCTGGTGAGCACCGTATTTGGCAACGCGCCGCAGGATGCCGTGTTTCAAGTCGCCCACGAAATCATCGCCCTGAAAGGTGCTGCCACACCGGTTCTGCGCGGCGCGTCAACACCCATGACAAAAGATGATTCGACCAACGACGCGGTTGAAGGCATGGCGAAGTTGCTCAGGCAAGAGCCTTGCGCCATCGCAGCGATCGGTCCGCTGACCAATATGGGACTGCTGGCTCGCCACCATCCGGACGCGTTTGCCCGAATCACGCAGCTCATCATCGTCGCTGGCCGTTCCGAAGGCGCCCGTTTTTTTATCGGCGATGCAGGTCCAGTGCAGGACTTCAATTTCGAAAATGATGTTGCAGCTGCGCAGTTGATGCTGGCTTCTGCAGCGCCTGGCACGCGTGTCGTACTCGCTGGATTCGAATTGACCAGCAAGGTTTGTGTCACCGAAGAAGACCTTGCGGTCATTGCACGCCGCGGGACACCGGTTGCGAGCTACTTCCACGACCGGTCACTGGCCTGGTGCCGTTACTGGACCAAGACCTTTCCGCAGGACCGCGGGTTTCACCCGTGGGATTCTGCTGCGATCGCCTGGCTCAAACATCCAGA
>CAMDVY010000082.1 GCA_945878745.1 Klebsiella pneumoniae
TGCAAACCTCGATGACCAGTCGTTCAACTACGAAGAACTTTATATCCGCGCAGCCAAGGCTCGCCCCGACATTCAGTTCGCAGCCTACGATGCCGCGGACGACGCTACGCAGAAACAGTTCCTGGCACTGTCAGGTGTCAAGGACGTCAGCCTGCTTGAACTGATCAGCGCCAACCAGTCCGACATTCGTGCGTCTGCGCCGGGCTTTCGTTCATTCATCGCCGGCGGTGATTCACACACCGTGCTCATGCGACCGGAGTTCTACACGTTTCGTGTGGGAGACGTCACGATCCGCGACTGGGTCGCCAACCTCGCCGAAGGAAAAGCGGTCAACGATGCCCGCTGTTCGGAATGTGTCTATCCGGAACTGGTTGGTCCGCCGATGTCTGCTCCCACGGCAGCGCGGTGGAAAGCGTTGGAAAGCCCAAAACAAGCCGTCGCACCCTTCTGGATTTTCGACAACGTGGGTTATGTGGGCATCGACTGGGTGGCGGCCTACGTGATCAGGACCAGTGAGGGCTTGATCCTGATCGATTCCCTCTACGGCAAGTGGGTACCACACCTCGAAGCAGGATTGCGCAAACTCGGTCTTGACCCGGCGGACGTCCGTTATGTACTGGCCACTCACGGTCACTTTGATCACGCAGGTGGCGCCGCGTATTTCCAGAAGCGTTATGGCGCGCGCATCGTGATGTCGAAAAACGACTGGTCCTTGGCCACTGAAGCACCTTCAACACCGTACTTCGCATTTCCTCTGCCGAGTCCCGATATCGTCGCCAATGACGGTGATCAAATCGTGCTTGGTGATACCACGGTTTCCATCATCGCAACCCCTGGCCACACACCAGGCGCCATCTCATTTCGCTACAGCGTCCAGGATGGCGAGGAAGCTCACGAAGCGATCACGCTGGGTGGCGTGGGACTGAATTTCTCTGGCGTTGCGCAGACGCAGATGTACATCGACAGCTACGAGCGGTTGCAGAAAAACACCGCCGGAGTCTCGGTCAGCTTGCCGAACCATGCCGCCATGGGTGATGTCTTCAAACGACGCGACGCACTGGCCATACGACAGGCGGGCGACTTGCATCCTTTTGTCGACGCGCAGGCGTATGGCGATGCGCTGGTTCGCTTCCTCGCCGCGGCACATGAGAAGCTTGAAAACGAAAAAGCCGGTACAACGGAGGACCCCATGACGACGCTCTCCAAAACGCTGAAGCAGTAAACGGAGACTGCCATGCTTTCCTTCATTCACAGGGCTGGATTCAGACTCGATTCAGGCAGAGATGCGCACATTCCTCTCATGCGTACGCTACTCCTCGTGATTGCCCTGGTCTTCACATGCACCGCCCTTGCGCGTGGCCGGGAGTCCGCGATCACCGGCACCTGGATCATCAACCACGAACTGACCGAAGCCATCGCCCCGGATTTTGACAAGGGCGGTTTGTTCGACGGCCTTGGCGGCGGCCAGGTATCGGTGTCGGTCATGGGTGTACCCGTACCACGCAATGAACCTGCGCAAAGGACCAGTGTCGGTTCGCCACGCGATCCGGACGTGCTGTCGTGCCTGGAGATGATCCTGCAGGAGAATGGCGATCGAATGGTCGCCACCTATCAAGAAGTGGGTGAAGAGGAATTCATCCGCGGTGAGTTTCGCGGACGCTCGTCCAGCTGGACCCATAAGTCGCTGGCCCAGAACTACAAAACCACCGAACGCAAGGTAGCGAAGACCTACGAAATCCGTTCCGATGGCCGCTTGCTGGTCACCGTAGTCGTGAAGCCCAAGAAGGACAAAAAACGCGTCTACAAACGGGTGTTCGAACGCGCGACGGGGAAGTCTGAACCATCAACCCCAAACGAAGATTAGTTTCGCAACACAAGATGCTGAGATGGGTGATCCCTGTAGGGGCGATCTCCTGATCGCGATCTTCGATGATTCCAACGATCGCGGTCTGGAGACCGCTCCTGCAAAGAGACTGACTACAGCACCATGCTGGCCATGAGCTTGGTCAGCACCTGATCCAGATTGTCAGCAATCCCCGAGTGTACTGAAGACATCTGGATCATCGCGCTGCGCGGCGCAATCAACCAGTTGAATCGCTCCGATTGCGACAGGCCGGCGATTGGCCCGGCCGTTGAATCACCTGCGCAGATACGCGGAATGACCTCGAGATGTCTGCGTGCTTCGAGCACGTCAACGTCCGGCGCGATGGCTCGCAGGCGAACCTCATCAAGCGCAACTTCGGCCGCCAGGTACTTTTTCGTCCGGCAGAACACGATGACACCACAGTTGATGAACTCGCCCCGTTGCACATCGGGTACCACCCGGACTACGGCATAGTCATACGTGTGCGTGTCGGGCACGTTGCGCCTCCGCTACAAAAATCGCTGATGCCGCCAGCCGTCTTTTCATGAACCGCAGATGTGCGGCGCGGCAAGCCTGCGGCGAATCAGTCTGCCCTTGTGTGCCCAGCCAATCGTCCGGAATCGCATCGGTGATGCCACGCAGCACGTCGTCTGACAAAACGCGATGTGCGTGAGTGTCTGCGCCTGCCAGGTCGCTGGCTGCCTGCAGCAGCACATGGTCCTTGATCATCCGGAACGGACTTTCCGCGTTGTCCTCGTACGTCGCCCAATTGTGCTGAAAATAAAACGCTGCACCATGATCGATGAGGTACAACTGGCGGTGCCACATCATCATGTTGGTATTGCGTGGGGTTCGATCAACGTTGGCCACAAATGCATCAAGCCAGACGATGCCTGACGCCAACTCCGCCGGGACGTCAGCTACCTGCGCGGCATCGAAGACCAATGCGCCTGGCAAAAAATCCAGCGCAATGTTCAGGCCGCCGCTGTTCTTCACCAGATTCTGAATCTCGAAGTCTGGCTCGGAGCGGCCCAGTATCGGATCGAGTTCAACGAAGACGATCTCCGGCACTGGCAGTTTCATCGCTCGAGCCACTTCGCCCGCAACAAGCTCCGCCACCAATGCGCCCGGTCCCTGCCCCGCACCCCGAAACTTGAGCACGTAAAGCCCATCATCATCAGCCTCAACCACCGCAGGCAGCGAACCACCCTCACGCAGCGGGGTGACATAACGAGTCGCGCGAACAGTTCTCACAATGGCCAGCGTCCGATGATTACTGCGCTCGCCCGTCTTTCCACGCCTGGATCAGGTCTTCGTAGACCACCGTTTCACCCTTCGGTTTTTCATTGGCGAGTTTAGGTTGCGGCGCGCCGGGTTGATCGAGCCAGTACTGTGCGGCCTTCTCTTCGTTGAGCTTCGGTCCACACTCACCCTGCACACCGTGCTTTTCAAGTCGCGCGAGAATGTCGTCCTGTTGGGATGCGAGCGAGTCCATGGCCTGCTGCGAGGTTTGCTCGCCACTTACGGCATTGGCAATGTTTGCCCACCACAGCTGCGCGAGTTTCGGGTAGTCCGGCACATTGGTTCCGGTAGGCGTCCACGCCGTTCGCGCTGGACTGCGATAGAACTCAACGAGACCACCGAGTTTCGGCGCGATGTCGGTCATGGCCTGCGAGCGAAGATCGGAATCACGAATGGGCGTCAGGCCAACCAGCGTCTTGCGCAGCGAGACCGACTTCGAGACCACGAACTGTGCGTAGAGCCAGGCCGCCTTGCGACGATCCAGCGGAGTGCTCTTGAGCAGCGTCCACGCGCCGGTGTCCTGATAGCCGAGTTTCATGCCCTCCTGCCAGTAGGGTCCGTGCGGCGATGGTGCCATTCGCCACTTGGGCGTGCCGTCTTCATTCACGACTGGGATACCCGGTTCGATCATGTCGGCCGTGAAGGTGGTGTACCAGAAGATCTGCTGTGCGATATGACCCTGCGCAGGCACCGGGCCCGCCTCCGAGAACGTCATGCCGGCGGCTTCCGCTGGGGCATAGGCCTTCAACCACTCGATGTACTTGTTGAGCGAGTACACCGCAGCCGGACCATTGGTATCTCCACCGCGCGTAACAGACGAGCCCACGGGCCGGCAATTCTCGACACGGATGCCCCACTCATCTACGGGCAGTCCGTTCGGGATGCCGACGTCGCCAGCACCCGCCATCGATAGCCAGGCATCCGTGAAACGCCAACCGAGTGAAGGATCTTTCTTGCCGTAGTCCATGTGTCCGTACACGCGGACACCATCGATCTCTTTGACGTGCACACTGAAAAATTCGGCGATGTCCTCGTACGCGGACCAGTTCACCGGCACGCCCAGCTCATAACCATAGCGCTCACGGAACTGTTTTTTCAGATCTTCGCGTGAGAACCAGTCATGGCGAAACCAGTACAGATTGGCGAACTGTTGATCCGGCAGCTGATACAGCTTGCCATCCGGGCCGGTGGTGAAACTCTTGCCGATGAAATCGTCCACATCGAGAGTCGGTGAGGTGACAGCGGCGCCTTCCCCGCTCATGAAATCGGACAACGGCACGACGTAACCATAACGGGCGTGAGTACCAATCAGATCCGAGTCGTTCACGTAGGCGTCGTAGACGTTCTCACCAGACTGCATCTGCGTCTGCAGCTTTTCGATGACGTCACCTTCCTGGATCAGGTCGTGGTTGACCTGAATGCCGGTGATCTCATAAAACGCCTTGGCGAGCGTCGTACTTTCATACTCGTGCGTGGTGAGTGTCTCCGACACGACGTTGATGGTCATGCCACGAAACGGTTCTGCTGCCTTGGTGAACCAGGCCAGCTCCGCCAGCTGTTCATCACGAGACAGGGTCGATGGCTTGAGTTCGCTATCCACCCAACGCTCTGCATTGATGGCGAGTGTCGCAGTGTCCACTGCTGGTGCTGATCCGCTGGCGGCTTGTTCTTTGCCCTTGTCTGTCTCGCCGCTCTCGCCACCGCACGCCGTCAGGAACAGGACAACCGCGCCTGTTCCGGCCATGACACCCAGTGTTCTGCTCAGATTGATTCGCACCGTTTTCTCCCGTTCACGTCCCATTCCCGTTTGGCTGGTCACCCGCACGTCAGCCTCTTCGCATGATGCCTGCGGCAACCATGAGCGCAAGCCCGCTCGCAATCCATAGTGGCAGATCGCTCAGCGCAAGCCACGCGACATGGATGAACGCAACGGCCAGCAGGCCAATGAAGAGGCGGTCACCCCGTGTTGTGGCAAAGCCCAGCCAGCCAACGCGCGCCATCGTCGGTCGTTTGACTTCAAGCACGCTCATCACCACGAGCATGGTGACAATACCGATAAAGAAAATCGCCGTCGGCTGGGTCCACGCCATCCACGTCATGTCACACCCGACCCAGCGCAAAACCGCGCGCGAGATGCTTGCGAATAAACCAGACGACGATCAACCCGGGCAGCACAGTCATGATGCCCGCCGCAGCCAGCACACCCCAGTCGAGCCCCGATGCACTCACGGTTCTGGTCATCACCACGACAATAGGCTTGGTCTCGCTGCCGGTGAGCGTGCGTGCCAGCAACAACTCAACCCAACTGAACATGAAACAGAAGAACACCGTGACACCAATGCCACCACGCAGTGCTGGCAGAAAGATGCGGAAGAAAAACGACGGCATGGAATGGCCATCGACTTTCGCCATGTCATCGATGTCCCGCGGAATGCCTGACATGAACCCTTCGAGAATCCACACCGCCAGTGGAACTGTAAACAGACAATGAGCCAGCGCAACTGCCAGCGGCGTGTCGAACAGTCCCAGCGCCGAATAGAGCTGGAAAAACGGCAGCAGAAACACGGCAGGAGGTGACATGCGATTGGTCAGCAGCCAGAAAAACAGGTGTTTATCGCCCAGAAATCGATATCGCGAAAACGCGTACGCTGCGGGCAAGGCCACGCAAATCGACAACAACGTGTTGAGGGCAACGTAGCTCAGTGAGTTGGTGAATCCATCGAGCCACACGGGATTGCTGAAGATCTCGGCAAAGTTCGCAGGGGTCGGTGAGTCCGGTACCCACTCCAGTTTCGCGACGATGTCCCGGTTCGTCTTGAATGCCATGGTGAGCAGCCAGTAGAGCGGCAGGATGAGGTAGAGACAGTACGTCGTCAGCATCAGGCGGGCGAACACACTCGGCCGGTTCATGAGCGGTCTCCACCATCACCGGCAGTGACCGCAGTGTGAAACATCCAGCAGAGCAGCAGAATGAGCAGGAAATACAGAATCGAAAACGCCGCCGCCGGCCCGAGGTCGAACTGTCCAACGGCGATCGTCGCCAAATACTGCGAGAGGAAGGTGGTGGTATTGCCCGGCCCGCCGCCAGTGAGCACGAGCGGCTCGGTGTAGATCATCAGGCTGTCCATCAGACGCAGCAGCACGGCAATCATGAGTACCGATCGCAGGTGCGGCAGCTCCACATGACGGAACACCTGCCAGCGACTGGCGCCGTCCAATGCCGCCGCCTGATAGTAAGCCGGTGGTATGGATGACAAACCTGCAAACGCCAGCAGGATGACAAGCGAGGTCCAGTGCCAAACGTCCATGGCAAGCAGGGTCAACCAGGCATGCAGCGGCACCTGGGTATAGTTGAAGTCGATCCCCAGCGAAGTCAGAGCAGCACCAAGCGGACCGATATCGCCCCGCGCGAAAATCTGCCAGATGGTGCCTACCACGTTCAATGGCACGAGTAATGGAATGGCGAGCAGTACCAGCAGTACAGACGACCAGCGGCTGTCTCTGGGTACGGCCCGCGCCAGCATGATGCCCAAAGGAATTTCGATCAGCAGAACTGAAAGCGAAAACAGTAATTGACGGCCAAAAGCCGCATGCAGGCGCTCATCGCGCAGCGCATCGCGATACCAGTCGAAGCCGACGAAGAAACGCGTTTGAACATCTAGGATGTCCTGCACCGAATAGTTCACGACCGTCATCAGGGGAATGACGCCGCTGAAGGCAACGACCAGCACCACGGGCAGCACCGCAAACCAGGCGCGTTGATTCACTGGTTTAATCAACTCGATGTCCTTCCTTGAACAGCAGGTACTTTTGCACGTGAAGACACACATCGCTGCTTGGTAGATCCCCGTGATGACGGACATGCAGACGCGTGGATCCGAACTCAGCCGTCACGACACCCACCGGTGCATCATCAACCAGACCATCCGCCCGAAACCCCGTGATCTTGACCGGGACACCGGTAGTCCCCAACCTTGCCCACTCGGCGCGAAAGCCAATGCGGTAGTCACCATCCGCCGCTGAACTCGCCATCAACTGGCGTTCGCCCAACGCAGCGCGACCCTGTCGAACCTTGATGTCGAGAAAATTCATGCCCGGACTGCCGATGAAATAACCGACATAGTCGTGGGCTGGTTTGTCATGGATCTCATGGGGGGAGCCGGTCTGCAGAATGCGGCCGCCCTGCATGACACTGACCTGCGCAGCAAACGTCAGCGCTTCGGTCTGGTCGTGGGTGACATAGATCATCGTCACACCCAGCTCGGTCTGCACCTTGCGCAGAGCTTTACGCAGTTGCCACTTGAGTTCCGGTTGAACGGCCGTGAGTGGTTCATCAAGCAGCACCAGCCCGACATCCGGGCGCACCAGCGCGCGACCGATAGCGACCAGCTGTCGCTCAAAGAGTGTCAGCGCTTTGAGACCGGAGCCCAGCAGCGGTTCGATATCCAGTTCACGCGCAATCTCGGTTGCACGCGCCAGCGCATCACGACGATTCCAGCCGCGATTGCGCAGCGGAAACTGCAGGTTCTCCACCACGGTCATCGCCGGATACAGCACCGGGAACTGAAAGACCTGTGTGACATTGCGCTGCGCTGAGGGCAGTTTCGACACCTCCACGCCGTCCAGCAGAATGCTACCGGACGTGGGCTGCAGCGAACCCGACAGCAGATTCAGCACCGTAGTCTTGCCTGCACCCGAGGCGCCGAGCAAGGCATGTGTCGACTTGTCCGGGACGACAAGGGACAACGCTTCGAGAGTTTCGCCACGCGATCCCGGATAGCGAAACGTCACTGCATCAAGCGTTACCGATGCCATATCACACGCTCTTGAAGGACATGATGTCTTGTCGGCGCACATATACGGGCAACCACTGGCCAATCGGCAGCGACACCATCCCTGGCAGCTTCACAACCCAGGGTTGCCCATCCACGGTGCCATGCACAAAGGTGTGGCCTCCATTGGTTTCCACTTCTTCAACCAACAAACGGAAATCTTCTGCGGCGTCCGCGTCTGGAGGTTCCAGCCTCACATGCTCTGGTCGAATGGCCCACAAGTCGGCCTGACGACGGGCTTTGTTCACCGTTGGTTCGCTCATCAAGGCTGCAGCGACCATCGACACCGGTCGACGATAGACCTCAATGGGGGATCCCGACTGCACCACCGTGTGATCGGCAAAGAGCAGTACATCAGACCCCAGGCTGAACGCATCCGCAGGGTCGGTCGTTGTGTAGATGACCGTCACGCCTGCCTGGATCAGGAGCGCACGAAGCTCGTCCCGCAAGGCTTCGCGCAGCTTGTAGTCGAGGTTGACGAGTGGCTCGTCGAGCACCAGCACGCGGGCATGTTTGGCCAATGCACGGCCGATCGCGACCCGTTGTTGCTGCCCTCCCGACAGTTCATGGGGATATCGTCTGAGAAAAGGCTGTAGCCCCAACTTACCGGCGATTTCGTCAACACGCCGACGACGCTCGGCGCCGGGCACACCACGGGCAATGAGCGGTGAAGCGATATTGTCCGCAACCGTCCAGGCCGGGTAGTTCACGAATGCCTGATTGACGATCGCCACAGGACGCTGGCGCGCATCTGTATCGGTGATCTCCTGACCGTCCAGCAACATGCGTCCTGCCACTGGTTCTGCAAGTCCCGCCAGACAGCGGCACAGCAGCGTCTTGCCGGAGCGATTCGCGCCCAGCACAACACTGATGGCATGCTCGGCAAATCGATGGGTCATGGGCTGCGCATCCGCAACGAGGCGCAGCGCCTCAAGTTCCAGCATGGTTCACAGCCTGCTCAGCAAGAAGTCGACACGATCACGGTAGTGTGCCCGCTTGTCGCGGCACAGCCAACCACGAGGCAATTCGCCATCTGATGGTGCTACCATTTGTACGATGTCGCGCACCAAAATCCTCTCGCTCATCACTCTCGTTCTGGTCGCCCCGGCAGTTGTCTACCTGGTCATTGCCGGTCCTGTCGGGACTGCACTGGCGGCCAAGCAGATGTGTTCGCTGACCTTTGTTTCTGGCCTGGCGCCGGAGCGCGCCTTCTCAACTTACGTGCGTCCCTTGATCGGACCTGGCGCATGGCTCGTGAGCTACGACATCGACCGAGTGCGGCAACACGCCGCTGCCGACCTCTTCGGATTCGCCGAAGCAACTGCGATTCATCATCCTGGCTACGGCTGTGTATTGTTGCAGCAGAAGTCGCCAGAAGAGGTTGCGGCGATTCTGCCGAAGTACGAAGCAAAGCTACCACCGGTATGGGGGGTCAATCAGAAACAACGTGGCGCTCATTTCGATAACACCGCGCTGACTGCTGCCCTCGACAACGCGTTGGCCGCGCCGGGCACACTCGCCGTGCTGGTAGTTCATGGCGGTGAGCTGGTCGCGGAACGATATGCCGATGGCGTTGACGGTGATACCCCGCTACCCGGCTGGTCGATGAGCAAGACCGTGACAACCGTCCTGGCAGGCATGCTGGCGCAGCGGAAATTCCTGACCACGGATGAAGTCGGCCTGTTCAGCGATTGGAAAGA
>CAMDVY010000083.1 GCA_945878745.1 Klebsiella pneumoniae
ATCGATGACAGCCTCGATGGTGTGCTTCTTGTTTTTGTCGAGATCTGGCGGGCTATCCAGGTCCACAACAAGTCCGTCCACGCGCGCACGTATGAAGCCGCCGGCAACCAGTTCCTTGAATACATGCAGGTGTTCACCTTTGCGATCGTTGATAACAGGCGCAAGGATCATGATGCGCCGGTCGCCCGGCAACGCGAGTACCTGATCCACCATCTGGCTGACTGTTTGTGCAGCCAGCGGCGCATCATGAGTGGGACACCTGGGTTCTCCTACGCGCGCGTAGAGCAGACGAAGGTAGTCATATATTTCAGTGATCGTGCCAACGGTTGAGCGAGGATTGTGTGAAGTCGATTTCTGCTCGATGGAAATCGCAGGCGACAGACCTTCGATATGATCAACATCGGGCTTTTCCATCATCGACAGGAACTGCCGTGCGTATGCGGATAGCGATTCGACGTAACGTCGCTGACCTTCCGCATACAAGGTATCGAAAGCAAGCGATGACTTGCCCGATCCGGACAGCCCGGTGATGACCACCAGCTTGTCGCGTGGCAGATCGAGATCGATGTTCTTCAGATTGTGGGTGCGCGCACCTCGCACCGAAATGGTGTCCGCCACGATGTTTCGATTGTCTCAAAGGTTGGGAGTGCCCTTGCGGGGGCGAACCATCGACGATAGCGGGTGAGCCAGATCGCAGCAAGCAAATCGCCGAGGGCGCACGTGAAACCCGGTGACCAAGGACTTTGGCCTGGGTCTTGGCTTGGTTTAGACTGCGGGCTTCCACCCATCAGCAGCGATCAGCGAGAGCACCCTCATGGCACGCGGTATCAACAAAGTCATCCTCGTCGGCAACCTTGGTCGCGATCCGGAAACGCGGTATCTGCCTAGCGGCGATCCTGTGACCAGTTTCAGCATTGCTACCTCGGAAGGCTGGCGCGACAAACAATCTGGCCAGACCCAGGAGCGCACCGAGTGGCACAACATCGTGTGCTTCAAGCGACTGGCTGAAATCGCTTCGGAATATCTTCGCAAAGGATCCAAGGTCTATCTCGAAGGTCAGTTGCGAACGCAATCCTGGGACAAGGATGGTCAGAAGCACTACCGGACGGAAATTGTCGCCCGCGAAATGCAGATGCTGGATGGCAAGGGTGAGGGCCAAGGCCGTCCTGCTGGTGGCTCGGGTGGTGGTGCGCCAAGTGGCTTCGAATCGCGCCAGTCGTCATCGGGTCCGTCATATGACAATCGCCCGACGTTGCCGGCGGACGATGATTTTGATGATGACATTCCGTTCTAGGAAAACATCCGGAACACAGGACTGAACGCGGTGCCTGGTTGCTGCGCGCGTTCAATCAGTAGCTAGTGGTGCACGGATGCACCACCATTTTCCCTGCGTGAAACGCTGGGCCCCTTTTTGAAGAGAGGGGCGAGAAGCGCGACGCGCTCCGACCTCCGCGATTCGCTTAAGCGAATCGCTTGTTCAGAGAATCCTTAGAGCGCGCTGCGGAAATAGCTGACTATCTCCGCTAATGCTAGAGCCGTGGGATGATCGGTCGAGTCGACGAAATCCAGCGTTAAAACCGAGTGCCCCTTGCCTGGCAGGGTTCGCAAGCGAATTCGCTCGCGATCGGCGTTGAATGCCTTATCTATGGCCGTAAATTTTTCCGCGGTGCACAGGCCGTCTTCAGCGAAGCGATAGCTCAACATCGGTTGAGTTGCGTCCAACCTGGTCTTGATCTCGTCTATGTCCGTGGCGGACATGTGCAGTGCGGACTGATCTCGAATGGGCATTGACGGTTGCGACGCAACTCCAGCGAGCACGCTGTCGTCGGCCATCAGCGAGATTGCAAAATTGCCGGTCAGGCACATTCCGATGGTGGCAACTCCCTTGACCCCATGTTGTACCCGCAACTCCTGACACAGTGCCCGCAACCAGTCGACGATCGGACTGGTCCCATGCTTTTCCAGTAACCTGAATTCTCGTCGCATACACATGACGCGCACGAGGTTGCCGACCATCGAGATCTTGCCAAGTGGGCCAAAGAGATGGGGCAGGACGGTAGTAAAGCCAGCCTCTCGCAGCCGTTCTGCCAGGGCCAAAGTCTGCGGACCAATGCCGGGTAATTCCTGGATGATCACCACAATTGGACCCTTGCCCGCCGTGTACACGTCGTGGCTGACGTTGTGTCCGCTGGCGACCGGGGCAACAAAGGAGCGCTTCGAATATTCTTGCATCTGTTCTTGCGTCTGTTTTTGCATCTGTTGTTGCATAAGAGCCTTCCAGGCTCGATTCTCCGATTTGTCATGGTAACCGCTCACTGACATTCTGCGGTGCCTCGATTCGACGTGTCGGCGTGAAGGTTGCGGCCTTCGCACCTGTCCGTCGAACCCTTTGGATCGATCGTTCCGAAACTGCAGGAGGAGACAGGAAGTGGTGGTGGTGCGTCAGGAGATTGCGCTGTTCCCCTTGCGCACGGTGATGTTTCCGGCTGGAACCTTGCCGCTTCGAATTTTCGAAACCCGGTACGTGGACATGGTTCGCCGCTGCAGCCGGCAGAATGAACCCTTTGGCGTTGTCTTGATCCGTCAGGGTGTTGAGGCGCGGATTCAGCGTGAAGACGTGCAACCGGAGATTTTCTCGGTGGGTACCACTGCCGTTATCGCTGATTTCAATCAGCTGAGTGATGGCATGCTGGGTATCGTCTGCAAGGGCGAACGAAAATTCCGTGTAACCAGTACGCGTGAACAGGCAGATCACCTGCTCCTTGCCGAGGTTGAACTCCTTGTTGATGAACCGTCTGCCGGTCTATCGCCCGACGATGGGGCCCTGGTGGACATTCTTCGAGAGCTGGTCCTGCACCCCATGGTTCAGAAGCTGGGTCTCCAGGTGGATTTTGACGATGGACGCTCGGTTAGTTGGCGCTTGGCGGAGCTCTTGCCAATCGAGCCGGAGATCAAGCAGAGTCTGCTGCAAATGCAGTCTCCGCGGGAGCGTCTTGCGGAACTCAGGCGCCTGGTGTCGAAGCTGCGCGGTGATCCCCCGATGCGTACCTTCTGATTTCAACCCCTTTGCTGCCGAGTTGTGGATCACCCATAAATAACTGATCTGCTGGCCTTTCTGGTTATAATTGTCTTCGCTCCGTTCATTCCGGGATCAGGGAAGGTGTGCAAATGAATGCACCGCTGACAGATGTCGATCTCCAGATACGTGCCATTGCCGAGCAGGCTCGGCAGGCGTCCCGCCGCATGGCGGCTGCGCCGACCAATGCCCGCTCCCTTGCGTTGCACGGCATTGCCGAGTCCCTTGCTCGCCATAGTGAAGCACTGATCGCTGCCAACGCGATCGATCTGGCGCGAGCCAGCAAGACCGGCCTTGATCAGCCGCTACTGGATCGGCTGGGTATTGATCAGGCAGGCATCGATCGAATGATTGAAGGTGTACTTCAAGTCGATGCGTTACCCGATCCGGTTGGGCAGATCAGTGACCTGCACTTTGTCCCTTCCGGTCTGCAGATTGGGCGAATGCGTGTGCCATTGGGGGTTGTCGGAATCATCTACGAATCGCGTCCCAACGTGACTGTTGATGCAGCGGCACTGTGTCTGAAATCCGGGAACGCGTGCATCCTGCGTGGTGGTAGCGAGTCCATTGAGTCGAATCGAGCCTTGGCTCGGTGCATAGCCGAAGGTCTGATCGCCGGGGGCCTGCCAGTAGAAGCCGTGCAGGTGATTGACACCACGGATCGCGCAGCAGTCGGAGCGCTGGTTCGCCAGGTTGGACTCGTGGACGTGATTATTCCACGAGGAGGCCGAGGGTTGATCGAGAGGATCGCCGAGGAAACACGTATTCCGGTCATCAAACACCTGGATGGGATCTGCCACGTGTATATCGATGCCAGTGCTGATGCGCGTATGGCGATCGACATCGCCGTGAACTCGAAGACCGAGAAGTACGCGGTGTGCAACGCGATTGAAACGTTGCTGGTGCACGAGGACCGTGCGGATGAACTGTTGCCATTGCTGGCAGAGCGCTACAGCGCTGCCGGCGTTGAACTCAGAGGATGCGCTGCCACGCTGGCCCGGATTCCCTCGGCCCGTGCAGCGACAGAAGACGACTGGTATGCGGAATACCTCGGACCCATACTGGCGGTGCGCGTGGTCGCTTCACTGGATGCAGCGATCGAGCACATCAATTGTTATGGCTCGCAGCACACCGATGCGATTGTGACCGCTGATCTGGCGGCATCGAGGCGATTTGTTACGGAAGTGGATTCCGCATCGGTGATGGTCAATACATCGACGCAGTTTGCTGATGGATTTGAATTTGGTCTGGGAGCCGAAATCGGGATCTCCACGGACAAGCTGCATGCCAGAGGGCCGGTAGGTCTTGAAGGGCTGACGACCCAGAAGTACGTGGTCTACGGACAAGGTGAAGTACGCAAGCGTTGATTGCCTTGCTTGGTGGAACATTTGATCCGGTTCATGTGGGCCATGTGGCTGCAGCGCAGACGGCACGACGGTTGCTCGGCATCGACGCGGTTCGGCTGATTGTTGCAGCTGACCCCTATCACAAGCGGGATCATAACCGGACGAACGCAGTGATCACTCCCGCGCGACATCGACTGGCGATGGTGCAGCTCGCTTGCGAAAATTCCGGGGGTCTTGTTGCGGATGGGTCGGATCTCGATCGCAAGGGACCGTCCTACACCATCGACCTGCTGGAACGAAGAGCGCTTGCCGACGCCGCAGAGCGACGGGTGTGGATCATTGGCGATGATGCCTTTGCAGAAATCCTCAGCTGGCGGAGGGTTGAAGAGGTCTTCCAGCTCACCAGCTTTCTGGTGTTTACGCGACGAGGACATCGTTCCTTCTGGTCTGCTGAACTGGAACGCGTCGTGCGGCCTCGCCGTGCTCGTGCGTTGTCCTGTGAGCGTCATGGTGAAGTCATGCTTTCTGAAGAGACCCTGCCAGCCGTCTCTTCTACCATGATCAGAGATTGTCTTCGGCGCGGGGAGTGTGTCGATCAGTGGTTGCCACCGACGGTACTGAAATACATCAAGGAAAATCATCTCTATGAAGAAAGCCGCGAAGCGAGCTAAAACGGCCAAACAAGTTCCACAGACACAAAAGCTGGAGCAGGCCATCGTCGCAGCACTGGAGGATGGCAAGGCCATCGCCCCCGTGGTACTCGACGTCAAGCAGCTGTGCAGTTTCACGGATGTGATGGTTGTCGTCACCGGTAACACCGGTCGGCATGTCAATGCGCTGGTGGATCGTGTCATCGAAGGTGCCCGTTTGATTGGCGAGCGTACGATTGGCGTGGAAGGGCGGGAAACCAACGAGTGGGTTCTGGTCGATTTTGGTGATGTGGTTGTGCATGTCATGCAGAAGGATGCACGAGCGCTGTATGAACTGGAAAAACTCTGGTCAGAATTACCGGCCGATTCGTCGCCAGCTGATGCGTTACTAGTAGCGCCGCTTGCATGAATGTTCGCATCCTCACAGTGAGCAAGCGGCAGCCGCCCTGGATCAACGCAGGCTTTGACGAGTACGCAAAGCGACTGCGAGGCAGCTTGCCTCTTGAGTTGGTTGAGATTTCCCCAGCCGATCGACACGGTATACATAGCGCTGAGCAGCTGTTGCAGTGCAAGGCGTTGGAGGCAGGCCGGATCAAGGCCCAACAGCGCGCACAGGAAGCCAGCGTGGCGCTTGATGAACGTGGCCGTCCGCTCAGCACCACTGCACTGGCTGAGTTTCTGCAAGACTGTCAGCTCGAAGCACGCCCACCCGCATTCATCGTCGGTGGAGCCGACGGCTTGCATCCGGATGTGATCAATTCTGCACGGACATCGTTCAGTCTCTCCGGTTTGACGCTGCCCCATGGCATCGTCCGGGTCATCCTGGCAGAAGCGTTGTATCGGGCCTGGAGCCTGCTGAACAATCATCCGTACCATCGGGCTTGACCGACCACCATGGCTGAAACCTCGCTCAACGACAGATCGGAAGAACAGGCGCTCTTCAATCAACGAGTGCTGGTGATTGCTCTCGTGGTTGTGGTTCTGTTCGGTGTGCTGGTGGGGCGGCTTGTTCAATTGCAGATGTTCGATCACGAAAAATATCAGACACGGTCAGAGCAGAATCGCACACAGGTACAGCCGCTGGTGCCACGTCGTGGGTTGATCTACGACCGCAACGGCGTGCTCCTCGCGGATAACCGACCCATTCACAATCTGGCCGTGGTGCGAGAGCTTGCAGGTGATCTGAAGCTGACGCTGTCAGAACTCGGCAAACAGATCGAGCTGAGTGAAGACGATCTGGAAGGATTTGCCAAACGGCTCGATCGACGGCGTCGACCCTACGAAGCGGTGATGCTCAAATCGCATCTCACCGAAGAAGAACGCGCGATCCTGGCCGTTCATCGACACCGGTTTGCAGGTGTAGAGATCATTTCCGAGTCAGTTCGTCATTATCCTTTTGCCGAAATGTTTGCGCATAGTGTGGGTTCAGTACGACGAGTCAACGAAGATGACCTCAAGTCGCTGGATCCGGTCCAATACAGCGGCACTGAGTTCATTGGCAAACTTGGCGTAGAGAAGTTCTATGAGCGATCGCTGCATGGTGAGGTCGGTTATCAGCAGGTCGAAGTCGACGCCTATGGACGTATCCGAAACGAACTTGATGTCGATCATCCGGAGGCAGGCGTGGGTCTGCGTTTGCAGATCGACAGTGATCTTCAGATCGCCGCTGATGCGGCGCTCGGCGATCGACGTGGTGCCATTGTCGCCATAGAGCCTCGTACCGGTGGCATTCTGGCGATGGTCAGCAAACCCGCGTATGACCCAAATGGGTTCGTCACTGGCATTAGCGGTGCGGACTATCAGGCGCTCCTTGGTGGCCGGACGCGGCCCATGTTCAATCGGGCGATCAATGGACAGTACGCGCCTGGTTCGACGTTCAAGATGGTGGTGGGCCTGACGGCACTTTCCAGTGGCGTGGTCACCTGGCCAGAGACGATCTATGACCGCGGATTCTTCCGGTTACCCGGTCAGCGACGCCTGTATCGTGACTGGAGCTGGAAACAAGGCAATTCTGGCGGGCAGGGCATCGTTGATCTGCACCGGGCGATTTACAGATCTTCGAACGTGTTCTTTTACACCATGGCATCGCGGCTGAAGATCAACCAGCTGACAGATTTTTCTGCGCAGCTTGGTTTTGGTGCGAAAACTGCTCTGGATGTGGCCGACGCCAGTGCGGGGCTGTTGCCGGGACCGGAGTGGAAGCGCCGGGTGAAAAAAGAAATCTGGTATCCCGGCGACACGATCAATCTCGGGATTGGTCAGGGGGATCTGCTGGCCACACCGCTGCAGCTGGCGACCTATGTGTCAATCATCGCCAACCGAGGTCGGTTCATTCCGCCGCGCATGCTTCTGGACAGTGAGGCTGAACTCAGCGAAGACCTTTCGATCAAGGAATCAGTGACAGGTTCCGGACCGACTCCTGAGGACTGGGAGAAGATGGTCGATGCCATGGAAGACGTCGTACACAGGGGAAATCTTGGGTACGGTCAAGCAGGAACTGCGTGGCCTTACATTGGCCAGGACATCGCCTATCGGATGGCGGGCAAGTCTGGCACGGCGCAAGTTGTAGGCATCAAGCAGGGACAGGTTTATCAAGAAAAGGATCTGGATGAGTACAACCGCAAGCATGCGTGGTTCGTCGCTTTTGCGCCTGCGGATGACCCCTTGATAGCCATCGCGGTGATCGTCGAAAACGGCGGTGGTGGCAGTGGTGTTGCGAGCCCTGTTGCGCGTGAAGTTGCCGATGCGTGGGTATTGCCTCGCCTGGCAGTAGCCAGTGCGGGGCCTCGCCTGGCAGTAGCCTCCGCCGGCCCCCAGCCGTGAACATCGATTTTGTTCGGACACTTGGTCAGCATGGGTCTGGTCAGCCGGTACGGGTGGGCTTTCAGGTACTCCCGGATCCGGTGTTGGTGTTCTTGTTGATTCTGCTCATGGGCTGTGGTCTGGGCGTCCTCTACAGCGCGCTTCACTCCTCCTTGGATCGTCTGGAAGGACAAGCCATCAAGTTTGCTGGAGGCTTTGCGATCATGCTTGTCCTGGCCAACATCCATCCCCGCGAGTATTTGCGTTTCTCACCCTTTGTTTATGCAGGTGGGGTGTTCTTGCTTCTGCTGGTAGAAATCTTCGGCGATGTAGCAAAGGGAGGACAACGCTGGTTGCAGATTGGATCGTCAATACGTTTCCAGCCTTCCGAAATCATGAAGCTGGCGGTGCCATTGACGGTCGCCTGGTACCTTCACGATCGGCCTTTGCCTCCAGGGTGGCGAGATGTGTTGATTGCGATGGGGATGATCGGCCTGCCGGCTGCACTTGTTATCATTCAGCCCGATCTTGGTACCGGCCTTCTGATACTGGCGGCCGGAGGGGGAGTGATTTTCCTCGCGGGACTGCCGTGGCGCTGGTTGATTGCGGCGGGAACGCTGGCGGCCGCTGCTGCGCCAGTCCTCTGGTCCAGCTTGCGCGGTTATCAGCAGCAGCGAATCCTGACCCTGTTTGATCCGGAGAGCGATCCGTTAGGCGCAGGCTGGAACATCATTCAATCCACGACCGCCATCGGGTCTGGAGGCATGCGTGGCAAAGGACTGTTTGAAGGTACGCAGAGTCGGCTCGACTTTCTGCCGGAAGCGCAGACTGATTTCATTCTGGCGGTTATCGGAGAAGAACTCGGTTTTGTCGGCATCGCGACGTTTCTAGTAATCTATCTGTTGATCGTTGTCCGTTGCCTGCACATCGCCATGCAAGCGAAGCGAACTTATGATCGTCTGGTGGCTGGCTCAATCGGCGTGACGCTGTCCGTCTATGTCTTTGTCAACGTTGGCATGGTTTGCGGTCTGCTGCCGGTCGTTGGGGTGCCCTTGCCACTGGTGAGTTATGGCGGTACCTCGGCGATCACGCTGTTGGCGACGTTTGGTATTGTCCTGTCCATCTACAAACACCGGAATTACTGACGCATGGCAAGGATTCGAAGGCTCACTATCGCATGTTGTCTGGTTGGTGTGGTCTGTGCACCACTGGCTGCGGCCGACTATTCGACACAACCTGACGCCATTCGCCTTATCGACGAATTGGTGCAAGAAGAAGGCTTCAGTGCAACGGAACTCAAGGCCGTGCTAACCAAGGCGACTCGTCAGGACAAGATCCTTGAAGCGATCAGTCGCCCTGCAGAAAAGACGATGCCGTGGCACACGTACCGGAAGATTTTCCTGGGCGCTGAACGAATCGATGAAGGGGTCACTTTCTGGCAAGACAACGCGGCAGCGCTTGATCAGGCGTATGCGAAATTTGGTGTTGCGCCCGAGTATGTCGTTGCGATCATTGGCGTCGAAACACGATTTGGCAAACATCGGGGTGCTTACCGTGTGCTGGATGCGCTGACGACATTGGCCTTCGATTATCCACCGAGGGCACAGTTCTTTCGTAAAGAACTCAAGCAGTTCCTGTTGCTTGCCCGTGAAGAAAAGAAGCCCGCAGAAATGCTGATGGGCTCC
>CAMDVY010000084.1 GCA_945878745.1 Klebsiella pneumoniae
GGAGGATAGGCAAAACCGTAGGCCCCATAGGCGTACAGGTGCAGCGGCTGGCTGCCATCGACCACAAAACCCTTGCGATAGACGATGGACACCGGAATCTGAATACCATCACGAGCGGTCGCCATGAGTCGTTCTGTGGTGTACAGCGATGCATCGTAACCGCTGGGTATTTCACGAACCTTGAGTATCTCCGACCGGTTGACATCGAGGTGATAGTCCATCGTGGTGGTGGGCGTGACCATGGACTGATATTCAATGCGGAGTCGATCGACATCGTATTCCGGGTTATCACCAAGGGTTGCAACGTAGCTCGCTTCCGGAAATGCGATGAAATGCTGCGAACCGGAGTAGTCACGAATGCGAATTTGCGAGAGGCCGTTGATTCGTTCTTCGATGACCAGAAATTCCTTGAACGTCGTCAAGCTCTGGAGGTAGTGCTCGTTACTGGCAGCGACCAGCTCTTTCCACTCGGAAGGACGGCTGATGGGTGCGGTGACGATGCGAAAATTGGGATGGGCGTCGTTGACCCTGATATAGAGCGTATCAGCGTGTTCCTCGACATCGTACTGACGATTGGCCTGACGCGCGGAGACCAGCAGCATTGGTGCGCTGAAATCAGTTGTTGGAAGGAGCCGCACTTCGCTGGTCACGTTGTCACCCGTGGACAGGACGGCGTACCTCCGCGACTGGGTCTCCTCAATCTGTACGCCGAATTCTGCAGACACTTCTTCGTACAACACCCGGTCGTTGGCTTGTGGTTCACCAAGGACATGCAGAAGCACTTTCTTGGAACGCCAGTTTTCGTCCGCGTCGGTGTAGAGAAAGGACTTGCTGTCAGCACCCCATACCAGCCCGTAGCGCCAGTTATCGATGCGATCGGGCAACTCTTCACCAGTGACAAGATTTCGCACGCGCAGGACGAACCGCTCTGCACCGTCGGAGTCCATGGCGTAAGCCAGCAGTCTTTCATCCGGGCTGACCTCCAGGCCGCCGAGCTGGAAGTACTCGTGACCTTTGGCGAGCGCTGTTTCATCCAGTAGTACCTCGTCGGCGCCGCCGCTGACGGGTCGCCGGTACCAGGTTCGATACTCATCGCCCTTGCGCCATGCGTACCAGTACAGGAAGTTTCCGTCTCGCTGCGGAACGGATGCGTCATCCTCCTTCACTCGACCCTTTAACTCGGCATGGATCGTTTTGACCAGGGATTCGTGTGGCGCCATGCTCGCTTCGAAGTAGGCGTTCTCGGCGTTCAGGTAGTCGAGTACCTTGGGGTCATCGACCTGTGGATAGGAGGCATCTCGCAGCCAGGCATACGGGTCGGTCAACGTGACGCCGTGATGCTCGGATTTGTACTCGATGCGCTCGGCGATCGGCGCGGCCGGTTGTAGTTGTTGTTTTGTCATTTCGGATGGTTCCTTGCCGGGCGTGCAGCCTGATACCAACAGGAAGAGGCAGGCGGAGAAAAAACACGCACTCACCAGATGGCTATTCGTTGCTGGCATGGAGTCTCGCTTCTGACGTGATCCAGACATCGATGCCGTCAGCGGAAGGTGTCAGACAGCATGAGCGTCAGCGATCGCTGACGCCTGTTGTAACCCTCAACCCTCGTTGGACATCAGCTCTCTTGGCAGGGCGGGTTTGGGCGCCCGTTCGAGTTGTGCGACGTGCCGGGTAAGGCTCAGGTAGTCAGCCAGAATCTGACCAGTCTCACGCAGCAGCGCGTCTTCTTCTGGCGGGATCTTGGCGGGTTCCAGTGCTTCGCTTTCCTTTTCCAGATCGTCCATCGAAGTAATGAGTGGTTTGCCTTTCACCTTGCGCAGACTGTTTTCCAGCGCGATGCGCCAGTTGTCTTCTTCTGTCTGCTCCTTGCGACGGATCGCTTCGTTCAGCGACATGGATGTTCGTGCGCTTGTCTCATCGGCTTTGGTCATGAGTTCACGCAGGTATGCGAAGTCCGGATCTTTGGCGACCCGGCCATCATGTAATGATCGCAGTTGCGGGAGAACGCTCTGGAAATCCCCGGTGCGCCGATAAACGGCAGGTTGGATCATGTCCCACGGCAACGCATCATCAAGGCTCGATTCGCCGATCAGCTTGGTGTCGTAGAGTTCAGGCAGCGTGAGATCCGGAAGAACGCCCTGATGCTGTGTGGACTGCCCGGAAATCCGGTAGAACTTGGCAGCGGTGATCTTCATCTGCCCACGGTGCAGTGGGATCAGGGTCTGTACCGTGCCTTTGCCGAAGGTCTGGCTGCCGACGATGAGACCGCGGCCGTAATCCTGTATGGCGCCCGCAAAAATCTCCGAGGCCGAAGCAGAAAGTCGATTGACCAGTACGGCCATCGGGCCGTCCCAGGCGATCGCGCTGTCGTTGTCGGAGTAGACGTTGGCTGATCGCCGCGCCGATTTGACCTGAACGGTAGGCCCGGTTTCGATGAACAGCCCGGTCAGGGAGTCAGCTTCCTGCAACGAGCCACCGCCGTTATTGCGCAGGTCGATGAGCAAGGCGTCGACGCCGTCTTTTTTCAACTCTTCAATCAGCATCGCCACGTCGCGGGTGGTCGATTTGTAGTTTGGATCACCTTCGCTCTGCGCCTTGAAATCTGCATAGAAGGTGGGAATTTCGATGATGCCGACACGATAGGGGTGACCGTTCTGCTGCAGCGTCAGCAGTTTTTTCTGCGCAGCCTGCTCTTCGAGTTGCACGGTGTTGCGAACGATGCTGACCGTGCGTGCCGGGGTGACTTCGCCTTCTTTCGGCAGAACTTCCAACCGGACAGTCGAACCTTTTGGTCCACGGATCAACTCGACGACGTCGTCCAGCCGCCAGCCAACAACATCAATCAGCGGCCCTTTTTCACCTTGGCCAACACTCACGATGCGTTCGGCAGGCTTGATGTTGCCAGCCTTGTCAGCCGGGCCTGCGGGCACCAGACGTACGACCGAGGTGTAGTCGTCTTCACTCTGCAGTACCGCACCGATACCTTCCAGGGACAACGACATGTTGATGTTGAAGTTCTGCGAAGTCCGTGGGGAAAAGTATTGGGTATGTGGATCGAAGGCGCCAGCAAAAGCGTTCAGATAGGTCTGAAAGACGTCTTCGCTCTTGGTCTGTTCTGTCTGCTTGAGGCGATTGCGATAGCGCTTGCCCAGGACATCCTTGACTTCGGCGATCGGTTTGTCGTTCAGGAGCATGGCCAGAGCAGACGATTTCAGGCGCTTGCGCCACAGATCATTCATTTCCGCCTGAGTCTTTGGCCAGGCTGCATCCTTGCGTTCCAGTTCAACCGATTCGTCCTTGGAGAAGTCATAGCTCAGAAGCCTGGTGTCAATCTCCTTGATCAGGAATTGCAGGCGTTCAACCATCCGCTCCTGGTAGAGATTGAAGATCTGATAGGCGATCTGCACATCAGAGCGCTTGATAGCGTCGTCAAGCAGGTACCGATTGGCTTCCATGGCGTCGATGTCGGCACGCATGAAATACATGCGCTGGCTGTCGAGACTTTCCACGTATTTGTCGAATACTTCGCTGGACAGCGCATCGTCGATTTCCTTGCGCAGGTAATGCGCATGGCGCAACTGGTCAACGATGGTTGCGCTGGTACGTTTGTGTACGTCGAGCGGCTCGAGCAGAGTTGGCGACACCACCAACTCGGCGTTGGCAGGCGCTGCGGTTCTTGCAGCAATGGACTGTTCAGCCGGCGTTGCGGTGGCAGGACGGGCTGAGTCAGCAGCCAAAGGAGCTGACAGGGCAAACACCAGCATGCCAGCGCCACCGAGTCTCATGCGCAACTGCTTCATTGGAATACGATCCTCATTAATCGTGTAATCGAACCTCGGTATCACTCGCGCATTTCACCCGGCGTGAGCAGACGACCGTTGCATCCTGCGTATCCGGAAGCGTTACCGAGGTATGCAGTCTGCGGGCAGCAATATGACCATTGCCTGACTGCACGACTGGGGGTACTGCTCAGCGCCTGACGCGGTAGCGATAGTGACCCACCACAAGGATCTCTTCCAGTGGCACTCAGTATCAGGGCGCCGGCGCGTTCGGTGAACGTCCGACGTCGATGAAACTGGTAGTCAAATCTGCTGCTCGCGTGTAGGGTGCTTCCGCCCATAATCCGGGGAGCTTAGCACCAGCCCTCAGTCGTGCGGTGTGGGATGAATGTAACCCGCACCCTCAAACACCGACAAGTGCTGACCTGGTCGCTTTGGTCGTCAGGGACTGATTTCGGATGGTCTCGGCTGCTGTCCACGGTTCTGTCCTTGCAGGTATCGGCCTCGCAGGTATTTTCTTCCGTTCATCTCAGCTTGGAGTGATTGATGCGCAAAATAGTTCTCACCGTCGCCAGTCTGGTTTTTGCCGGCTGGATCGTGCCATCGACAGCTGATGCTGCCCCGTTGGCGCTCGACTCTGAAGTCGACAAAGGCAGTTACCTGATGGGCTACAGCTCGGGTATGCAGATCCTGCAGCGGTTGGGTCCAGTGATTGACAAGGATGCCCTGCAGGCAGGCTTCGCCGAGGCCCTTGCCGGCCAGGCTTCCCGCGTCAGTCAGGCCGAAGCAGAAGCTGCCTTTGAGGTCATGAGCAAGGCACTGGACGCCAAGTTGGCCGAGGCAGGCGCTGCAGCGGGCAAAGCCGGTGATCAATATCGCGCCGAGAACGCCAAGCGAGCAGGCGTGAAGACAACAGCATCGGGCCTGCAATACGAGATTCTGAAAGCCGGTACCGGCCCGATTCCGACCGCCGACAAGAAGGTCAAGACCCACTACCACGGCATGTTGACGGACGGGTCCGTGTTCGACAGTTCCGTTGATCGGGGTGAGCCAGTCAGTTTTCCTGTGAACGGTGTCATCAAGGGCTGGATCGAGGCTTTGACGATGATGCCAGTGGGTTCCAAATGGCGGCTGGTGATCCCACCGAACCTTGCCTATGGCGAGGCCGGCTCTCCACCGGCGATCCCGCCGAGTGCAACGCTGGTGTTCGAAGTCGAACTGCTCGCGATCGAGTAACCGATGGTGGGAATCTGTAGTGTCTGGGCGTGGTGTCGGCATGAGGGAAGCGCCCGACCAATGTGTCTGCCAAGGGTGCCAGCGTGACCGAGCGCCCGCCGGAAGAGTCATTTCGGCATCGTTATCGCGAACGACTGGCCGCCACCGAGCGCAAAGGAGCGATGGGCCCAGGCAGACTCGCCCGCACAGTTGTGCTGGCGGTAATGGCCCTCTCCGCCGTGATGTTTTATGCGGTCCGTGAAATGGGTATGGAGATCACCCAGCTGCGGGAATACGCACTCGTCAGCCTGTTGTTTGTTGGTGCTGTGATTGTGATCGGCGCGATCATTGGTGCACTCCTTGCCCTGTTGCGCGGCAGGCGCTAGCTCGGCGCCCTGGGTGCGGATGTGCCCCAAATTGGAGGAGCGATCTCCTGATCGCGATTGAATCAGGATCGGGCTCCGGAGAGCCCTCCTACAAGCAGGTTGCCCAGACGCATGAACGCTCCTGATGGAAGCTGCGTCTGCCGATGTTCAGATCAGTGCCGTGAACACCCGATCTGGTCTTGGTTTGAAGCCATGTTCATAGTCGAGACTGAAGGCGACTCTTGTCGCTCTGCCCAGTATCCGGTGACGATCGACAAAGCCAAAATAACGTGAGTCATAACTCTGCAGCCGGTTATCACCCATGACGAACCAGGCATTCGGTGGCACGCGAAGCGGACCGAAGCTGGATGCCTCTGTGGCATCGCCATCCAGCGTTATACGATGTCGATGACCGAACACGTTTTCTTCAATCCCTATGACGTCGCGCGCACCCTGAATCGCTGAAAATCTCGCGACTTTGCCATTGACCACCAGTACGTTGTCGATCATCTCGATGAGATCGCCCGGCTTGCCAATGATACGTTTCACGTACAGCGTATCGTCGACCGGGGAGGTGAAGGCGATGATGTCCCCGGGCGCCGGATCTGCTTGACGCCACAGCGAATGGTGCGTGAAAGGCAGCCGTAGATCGTAGGCCAGCTTGTCAACGACGATATGGTCACCGACGCGGATGGTGGGATGCATCGATCCCGTGGGCACCTGGTTCCAGTCGAGAATGATGCTGCGGAACACCAGGAGTGCACCAAGAAGCAGTACAAACCGTGCGATGGTCTGTTCTTTCCAGAACCGGGTCAGCCGCTCCAGGGCAGTGAGTGGCAGTCGAACGAAGTGAACAGCGAGACTGGTGCGCAAACTGCGGCTCCAATCGGAATGAGCCTCAGCATAGGCCTTGTTCAGCTCGGCGCGTGTAGCGTGAGTGCGTTCGGGTTGTGATCAGGATGTGAATGATCCGCGTGGTGACCGGCGTTTTCGCAAATTGCTGAAGCCAGCGGTCCACGTGGCAGAAAGCCTCAGTGTTTGTGAGGCTGCATCCTGGCCAGAGATTCGGCTGATGCCTCCGTCTGGAACTTGTCCTTCCACTCGCTGTAGGGCATGCCGTACACCCGTTCGCGCGCTTGTTCATAGCCGATCGGGGCTCCGGCTTCGTCAGCGGCTGCAACATACCACTTGGCCAGGCAATTCCGGCAGAACCCGGCAAGGTTCATGAGATCGATGTTCTGCACATCCTTGTTGGCATCCAGATGGGCGAGCAGGCGACGGAATACTGCAGCCTCCAGTTCGGTGTCGCTGGCCATGATCGATAGTCCTCCAAGGTGCTTTACTGTCCGGATCATAGCACCTAGGACATGCCGATCAATTCGCGAGCGTCAGACGAGCCACCGGAGTGACGTTGATCTGCGTACATTTCCCCCGGGGTTGCTCGCCGACCAGCGAATCAATCCCGAAAATCAGTCGGCGTATCGCGCAGAAATGTCCATGCATCAGCACCGGATTCTTCTGCGCTGAACCGGTATCCGTGCCAGTTGAATCGTTTCAGGGAAGCGAGTGACAAGGCTCGGTTCTGGATGAACCAGGCAGCCATCAGACCGCGGGCTTTTTTGCCGAAGAACGACATGAATTTGTACTCGCCATTCTTCAGGTCCAGGAACTTCACGTCGATGATGCGGGCCTGCAGACGATTCCTGTCGACGACGTTCGCGTACTCGTGTGAGGCAAGGTTGAGCACAATGGGTTTTCCCGCCGCGACGAGGTCCTCATTGAGTGCCGCAGTTACTTTTTCTCGCCAGAATGCATACAGACCCTGACCCGCAGGCGTCGGCAGGCTGGTGCCCATCTCCAGCCGATAGGGTCGAATGAGGTCGAGTGGTCTGAGTACACCATGCAGTCCGGACAGGATGCGCAGATGCGTCTGGGCGAAGTTCAGGTCGTGCCCGTTGAATCGAGCAGGCTCCATGCCGAGATAGACTTCCCCCTTGAAAGCAAACACCGCCTGACGTGCGACGGGACGTTGCAACTCGGGTGACCAGTCTGCATAGCGCTGATGGTTCTCCTGTGCGAGTGTGTCGCTGATGGCCATCAAGTCAGAGAGATCGGCAACAGACAGCTCTCGTAATTTCTCGATCAGCAGGTGTGAGTCATCCAGAAAACGCGGTTCGCTCGACTTGACCGTGGGTACCCTGTTGATGAAGTCGAGAGTTTTGGCCGGTGAGAGCAGCGCCAGCATGCGTGCGATCCTCCTTCTTCGTTGATCGGGTTGGGTTGAACTGGATGGGTCGGGATGGTTCGGTCGGAGTGGCTGTGTTTGAATGCAGCCGTGTCCCAGTCTACTGAAATCCTCAAGCCGATGGTTATTACGGTTCGCACCCACGTCGGACGCGTGCGAACCAACAACGAAGATGCCCTGCGGTGTGACGTCGCGGCAGGCTTGGCGGTGCTGGCTGATGGCATGGGTGGTCTTGCCGCCGGTGAGGTTGCCAGCAATCTGGCGATCGAAGTCATGTTTGATCAACTGCTGAAAACACGCCCCGTTTCAGCGGCTGCGCTGCAAGCCGCCATCTTGCAATCGGATCGCGCCATTTATCTTGCCGGGCTCGCCCGACAATTGGTGATGGGCACGACACTGGTCGTCTGGCAGCGACTGACGCGCAGCGCAGCTTTGGTCGCACATGTGGGAGACAGTCGTTGTTATCGACTGCGTGGCGCAGATACCACATTGCTGACTCGTGACCATTCAGTGGTGCAAAAACGCCTTGAAGCCGGACTGATTACGGCGAATGAGGCCTGGCTCGCACCCGATCGCCATCTCATCACGCAGGCACTGGGTCTGGGAGTGCCCATCGTCGTCGATGTACAAACGCTTGAAATCGCTGACGATGATCGATTTCTGCTGTGCAGCGACGGTTTGAGCGACATGATCGAAGATCACGAACTGGTCCGGTTGTGTCGTGCGGAACCTGACGATGCTTCGTTGGCCGATGCCCTGCTGGCGGCGGCGCTGGCGGCGGGTGGCCGGGACAACGTGTCGCTGATCATCCTGCGGTTATAATGTCCACGAAATGAGTGGGTGCTAATGATGAATCGCGCTGATCGTATCGAAGCTGTACTTGGGTCTGCCTTGCCATTGCTGCATCTCGAGGTGGCCAATGAGAGTCATGGTCACCATGTCCCGGCTGGATCGGAAACCCATTTCAAGGTCGTGCTGGTGTCGACGGACTTCGCGCAGCAGACCCGGGTGGCCAGACACCGTCGGGTCAATGCGCTGCTGGCCGATGAATTTGCCGCCGGAATGCACGCGCTCGCCATACATACCTATACCCCTGCCGAGTGGCAGGCCAGGCACGGTGAAGCGCCTATGTCTCCGCCTTGTGCCCGCCAGGGGAGTCACGCCTGACGTGGCGGTCTGCACTTTCTACAAATTTGTCCGATTGAGTGGATTGCCTGAGTTGCAAGCCAGTGTGCAGCGTGCAGGTGAGATCCTCGATTTGCGTGGCACGGTGTTGCTTGCTGACGAGGGCATTAACGGGACGGTGACCGGCGCCCTGGAAGCGTTGCAGTCGTTTATGGGTGAACTGAAGCTGCATCCCGCTTTCGCGGATCTACCCGTCAAGTTTTCGACTGCAGATGCGGACAATGAAGTTTTTTATCGGCTGAAGGTTCGAATCAAACGCGAGATCGTGGCGCTGGGCCTGCCGTCGGTGGACCCATCCCTGCGCACCGGCGAGCATGTCAGTGCGCAGCGCTGGAATGAGTTACTCGATGATCCCGACGTACTCGTCATCGATACGCGCAATCGTTACGAGTGCGCTGTGGGCAGTTTCCCTGGTGCCGTGCAGCCGGACACGCGCTCCTTCCGCGAGTTTCCCGCATTTGTTGAAACACAGCTTGATCCGGCACGACACCGGGCGGTGGCCATGTTCTGCACGGGTGGCATTCGATGTGAAAAAGCCTCTGCCTACATGCTCGATCAGGGCTTTGAGCACGTGTATCAACTCGATGGCGGGATTCTCAAATATTTCGAGACCGTTGAACCGACGGCCAATCGATGGCATGGCGAGTGTTTTGTCTTCGATCAACGGGTATCGGTGAATGACGCCCTGACCGAAGGCGAATTTGCTCAGTGTTTCGCCTGTCGTCGGCCACTCTCGGGTGCTGATCAGC
>CAMDVY010000085.1 GCA_945878745.1 Klebsiella pneumoniae
TTTCCTCAACCGCTTTGCATTCAAGGGCGCTCCATTCCCGACCGCCCAGGATCTGCTGGATGACATACGAGCCTGCGCGCCAGCTGAATCCCAGGCGCTCATCACTGATCTGTTTGAACGGATCACGCTTTATGATCTGGAGGTTACCGACGCTCAGGTTGAGGCACGGGATGACAAACAACAGACCACGATCACGATCGAGGCGTCAAAGTTCATCGCCGACGGCAAGGGCGTGGAGTCTGCCGCCCCACTTGATCAGTGGGTGGATATTGCGTTGCTGCCGGAAGCCGATCCGGACATTCATGACAACGTACTGCCCAAGCCCCTGGTCCTGGAGCGGCACAGACTCGTAACCGGCAAAAATGAGGTGCGCATCGAATCAACAACCAGACCGGTCCGGGTCGTGGTTGACCCCTATCTGAAGCTCATCGATCGAAAGCCGGACAACAACATCAAGACGCTGTGACCTTGAAGAGACTCATGTTCGCAATGGCAATTGGACAGTAATTTCGCGCCACAACATGGTGCGACGGCGTGTTCAGAGTTTCGGAACGAATGTCACAACCAATGAAGTTGGTAGATTCAATCAATCGTACGAGCGATCTCATGATTGCGATCTTTGATGAATCCAACAATCGCGGTCAGAGACCGCTCCTACACCATCACCCTTGTAGGAGGGCTCTCCTGAGCCCGATCTCGATCCGATCGCGGTCAGAGACCTCTCCTACAATGAGACCACCGCTGTAGTGGAGGGTGAAGCATGGAGAGCGCTGCCCGACGTTGCGATGGGAGGTGTGACTGAAACTCTGCTGATTACTATCGAATCAAGGCTAAGCGCACCGGTCAACACCGCAGATCAGTTCGGTGTCTCGATCTCGCCGGGACCGGCTTCTGGACATACCTGCTTGAGCAGCCCTCGGAGCATGGCAATTTCCGTGATGTCCATCTCCAGCCGCGAGAAGAGCCGTCGAAATCGGGTCATGGTCTGGCCTGGATTCTCGGCATCAACAAATTTGCTGGTCTTCAGCACTGCATCAAGGTGTCCCATGAACCCTTCCACAAAGGCGTGGGAAGCAAGCGGCCGGTCCCACTCCAGTGGCTCAATGCGTTTTCCTCCGGCTTGAAACAATTCATACGCGATCACCTGCACCGCCATCGCCACATTGAGGATGGGATATTCGGGATTTGCCGGAATTTCCACATGGGTCTGGCACAACTGCAGTTCTTCGTTGGACAACCCCTTGTCCTCTCGACCAAAGACCACGGCTACCTGTTGACCAGACCGTTCCACAGCCGCCGCCGCAAATTCACGGGGTGACAAGATCGGCCACGGAATGCGTCGTTGTCGTGCACTGGTGGCAACGACCCAGTGACAGTCGGCAATCGCCGATGCCAGACTGTCCACGACCCGGGCGCCAATCAACACATCGTCACCACCGGCCGCCCGCCATAGTGCCTGAGGGTCGGGGAATCGTTTGGGTTGCACGAGCACCAGATCGGTCAGTCCCATGGTCTTCATGGCCCTGGCAGTAGCACCGATATTGCCCGGGTGACTGGTTTCCACCAGCACGATGCGCACCCGCTGCAACATTCCCGCAGTTTCCAACAAGCTCATGCACAACCTCTCGTAACGACTAGATTCAAACCAACCCTGCCAAGCGTGAGTCGCGACGCGCTGTTAAGATAGCCGCAGTTTTGTTTCAGGCTCCGTCAATGCACCCCCACGTCAACATGGCACTTCGTGCTGCCCGCCGCGCTGGCCAGATCATGGTACAGGCCATGGATCGCCTTTCCGATCTCAACATCGAAGAAAAGAGCCGCAACGACTTTGTCAGCAATGTCGACCGGGATTGCGAAGCGGCGATTGTCGAGGTCATCCGCAAGGCGTACCCGGACCACGCCATTCAAGGTGAGGAAAGTGGAATGATCTTCGAAGGCAATGCTGCCAATGCAGGTCACCTCGGACAGTACACCTGGGTCATCGACCCGCTGGACGGCACTTTGAACTACCTGCAGGGCATCCCTCACTTCTGTGTGTCCATTGGCGTCCTTCGCGGCACCCAGTTCGAACATGCCGTGGTTTATGACCCGGTCAAGAATGAGGAGTTCACGGCCAGCCGAGGCGACGGCGCACACCTGAACGGCCGACGCATTCGCGTCAGCACCAGAACCAGGCTGGCGGAAGCCGTGCTGGGTACGGGTATCCCGCCTGGCGCCGTGGCCGTGCACCTGGATGCGTACATGGCGACACTGAAGGACATGACCAGCCAATGCCGAGCAGTCCGACGAATGGGTTCAGCGGCGCTGGATCTTGCCTATGTTGCTGCAGGGCGGGTCGACGGGTTCTGGGAGCTTTCCTTGTCGCCGTGGGACATCTGTGCGGGAACACTGCTGGTGCGCGAAGCGGGTGGTTTTGTCGGCGACTGGCGCGGTGGCGACAACTTCTACAAGACCGGCAATATCGTGGCGTCGAACCCGAAAACCTTTCGCGCCATGGTGCAAGCCTTGCGGCCTCACCTGACCCCCGAAATCATCTGATCAAGGGACGTATTCGTCCGTGATTTCCGCCTCTTTTTCCTTAGCCGGTGGAAGCAGATCCTCCCGATTGATCTTCATGACCAGCGCGATCGCTGCCGCAATGTAGATCGAAGAATAGGTACCCACGACGATACCAATGGTCAGCGCGATCGCGAAACCCCGGATCATCTCGCCGCCGAGAAACAGCAGCGCTAGGACAACAAACAACGTGGTACCCGAGGTCATCAACGTTCGACCCAGCGTCTGATTGGTCGATATATCGATGATGTCGGCAATTTCCATCTTGCGAATGCCACGAATGTTCTCGCGAATCCGATCCGCGATGACGATCGTGTCATTGATGGAATAGCCAATGACCGCCAACACCGCGGCGAGACTTGGCAGATCGAAAGTCCAGCCAAACACCGAGAAACAACCAAGTGTGATCAACACGTCGTGAAACAAAGCTACAACCGCACCGATCGCAAACTGACGGGTGAAGCGGAACATCACATAGGCCAGGATCATCGCCAGGGCCGCCAACATGGCCAGGCCGCCATCCTCGGCCAGCTCGTCACCAACCGCAGGGCCGACGAAGCTGGACTGCCGTAAAGTTGCGCCCTCGAAGCCTGCAGCGACCGAGGCAAACACCTGATCACCGAGTTTGCTCTGATCAGCCTCACCCTGGGGTGGGACACGAACGACGATTTCCCGATCGGTCCCAAACTGCTGGACCACCGCTTCCTTGTAACCTTTCAACTCGAGCTCAGCGCGGATCGCTTCCGGATCAACCACCCGGTCGAATCCGATTTCGACCAGGGTGCCACCGGAGAAATCGAGACCCCAGTTGAGCCCGCGTACTGCGAGTGAAATGGCTGAGATGAGCATCAGCGTCAGCGATACCGCGAATGCGACTCGTCGCCAGGACATGAACCTGAAATTGAGCGTCATATGCGCACCTTCTTCAGTTCACGCCCGCCGTAGAACAGATTGATGAGTGCCTGAGCAACCTGCACCGCCGTATACACCGAAGTAATGAGGCCAACGGCCAGCACCACCGCGAATCCTTTCACCGGTCCACTGCCGATTCCGAACAGGATGATGGCAATAAAGAACGTCGTGAGGTTCGAATCAAAGATGGTGATGAATGCACGATCGAATCCCGCCTGGATCGCTGCCTGGGGAGGTTTGATCAACAGTTCCTCCCGGATGCGCGAAAAGATGAGCACGTTGGCGTCCACCGCCATACCAATAGTCAACACGATTCCTGCGATACCCGGCATCGTCAGCGTCGCTCCCAGCAGGGACAGGACTGCGGTAATGAGAATGACGTTGCAAGCCAGCGCGACGTTGGCGATCAGCCCAAAGCCCTTGTAAACAAGGATCATGAACACCACCACCACCGCCATGCCGATCAACATCGAGTTGATGCCACGCTGGATGTTGTCTTCGCCAAGGCTGGCACCGATCGTGCGTTCTTCCACGATATACATGGGTGCAGCCAGCGATCCTGCGCGCAGCAGCAGCGCAAGGTCCCGCGCCTCCTGCAGTTCCACGCCCGTGATCCGGAAACGAAAGCCCAGAGCGGCCTGAACCGTGGCGACATTGATCAGGCGACGTGTAGTGGTACTGAAGTACTCGATTTTCTCCACGCCATCGGCACCAACCACCTTGCGTTCGCGCGGTTGTTGCTCGATGAACAGGATCGCCATTCGATCACCGATGTGATCCTTGGTAACCCCATGCATCTTTTCGCCACCATCAGAATCGAGGGTGATGGAAACCTGCGGCTGATTGGTTTCCTGATCAAAGTCCTGCACGGCGTTGATGACATCGTCACCAGTGACGATATTGCGCGCCTGGATCTGCACGGGAGCGCCTTCGTAGTCGTAGGTCTCCAGCTGCGATGGACGGTCGTTTGGCAGTCCACCCAGGCGGAATTCAAGGTTAGCAAACTTGTTGATGATGTCCTTGGCGCGGGCCGGATCCTGAAGTCCAGGCAAATCGAGAACAATCCGTTCGCGACCCAGCCGCTGTACCTGTGGTTCGGCAACACCCAGTTCATTCACACGATTGCGCAGGCTGGTCAGGTTCTGCGAGATCGCAAAGTCCTGCAGTTCACGGATTTTCTGGTCGGCATAGCGAAACCGCAATGCAGGATTACCATCAACAGTCTGCTCCGCGATCTCAAAACCGTCGTTCATGGCTTCAATCAGCGCGCGACCGGCGACTCGTGCATCCTCTGATGCAAACGGGATGAGGATCTCCTGGTCCTTGACCCATTCGCCAGATATGTAACGAACACGTCCTTCAACCAGGGCGTCGCGAAAGCCATCCGCAGCGTTCTTGAGCCTGAGGCCGATGAATTGATTCATGTCAACCTGCAGCAGGAAGTGCACCCCGCCGGAGAGGTCGAGGCCGAGTGACATGCGTTTACCGCCGATGTCCTGCAACCACTGAGGCACCGTCGAAGCCTGATCAAGCGCAACGATATAGCTTCTTTCGCGTTCGTTGAGCAGCAGCTGAACGGTATTGCGTGCCGCATGCTGATCATTGGGCTCTTTCAGTCGGATGAGACCGGTGCCCCCATCAAGTTCAGTGTCGATGACTTCGACGCCACCTTTTTGCAGAGCCTCCTCTACCCGCTTGAGCACACCCTCATCAACGACGTGCGCCGTGTCCTGCGCCTTGATACGAATCGCGGGATCAGGCAGGTACAGATTGGGGGCAGCATAGATCGATCCCACCCCCATGATGAACAAAACAACCAGGTAACGCAGGACTGACCCTGAATTCGGAGCGGGTCCCACGTTTCTTGGCGTAAGGAAGCCATTACCAAAAGATTGGCCATTGGCCATGGGAAAACTCGGCTCAGCCTGCGTCCAGAGACTTGATGGTCCCTTTCGGCAAGGTTGCACCAATGGCCGTTTTCTGGATCCGCATCTCGATATTGTGACCGACCTGGACCTTTACAAAGTCATCTTCGACCTTGTTGACCATGCCGACGATGCCACCGGCAGTGACCACTTCGTCGCCTTTCTGCAGACCACCAATCAGCGACAGGTGCTCCTTGCGCCGCTTGTTTTGCGGGCGAATGAGCATGAAATAGAAGAGCACGATGATGCCACCCATCATCACGAACGGCATCCAGCCCGGCTCTTGGGGGCCAGCGGCAACGCCAGCCGCATAAATAGTGAGATCAGTCAGGTTCATTCGTGGAGTTCCAGGCGAGTTGCAGGGTGTCGCGAAGGCTGCGAAATGTACCCGTTTCAATAGAGGCGCGCAAACGAGCCATCAGCGTGTGGTAGTAGTGCAGATTGTGCTGCGTCATGAGAATTGCGCCCAGCATTTCTCCGCAACGATCCAGATGATGCAGATAAGCGCGAGAGTAGTGAACACAGGTACCGCAGGTGCAGTCGGCGTCCAGTGGCTCATCAGCATCCCGATGTTTGGCATTACGAATCTTGACGATCCCGCGACTGGTAAACGCAAAACCGTTCCGGCCGTTACGGGTCGGCATCACACAGTCGAACATGTCGACACCCAGTTCCACACCACGCAGAAGATCTGCGGGCGTACCGACCCCCATCAGATATCGGGGTCGGTCGGCTGGCATGTGGGGCAGAAGTTCACACAGCACATGATCCATTTCGGCCTTGTCCTCACCAACGGACAACCCGCCAATCGCATACCCATCGAAGCCAACGGCAACCAGCTGTTCAAGATGTTCCTGACGCAAAGTCGGGTACATGCCACCCTGCACAATGCCGAACAGCTTGTTGCCGGGTGCGCGATCAAACGCGATCCGGCATCGTGATGCCCATCGCATTGACAACTCCATGGAGGCGCGCGCCTGATCCATGGTGGCCGGATAAGGGGTGCATTCATCGAACACCATGACGATGTCCGAGCCGAGCAACTGCTGAACCTGCACGGACCGTTCCGGTGTGAGCTCCACTCTGTCGCCATTGATCGGTGACTTGAACACCACCCCCTGCTCGGTGATCTTGCGCAGTTCACCGAGGCTCCAGACCTGGAAACCGCCGCTGTCGGTCAGAATCGGGCGCTGCCAATGCATGAATCGATGCAGACCACCACGATCACGTATGCGCTCTGCACCCGGTCGCAACATCAGGTGGAAGGTGTTGCCCAGAAGGATCTGCGTCCCGACCTGTTCCAGGTTTTCCGGCGTCATCCCTTTCACCGTGCCATAGGTCCCACACGGCATGAACACCGGCGTTTCAATCGTTCCATGTGGCACCTGCACTCGCCCACGTCGCGCCGCGCCGTCCTGGGCCAACAGCTCATACATCAGCATTCTCCGTGTGTTTTTCCAGCCATTGCGCGTCGCCATAACTGAAGAATCGGTATTTTTGGGTCACCGCTTCGGCATAAGCGGCCAACAGACGCTCACGACCTGCAAAGGCGCAAACCAGCATCAGCAGCGTTGTTTGTGGCAGGTGAAAATTGGTGACAAGCGCATCAACGACCTTGAATCGATAGCCCGGCGTGATGAAGAGCGCCGTCTCTCCTTGACCTGCGTGGACACCACCGTTGTCATCGGCCACCGATTCAAGGGTGCGAACCACGGTAGTCCCCACCGCAATCACTCGACCACCCCGACGGCGCGACTGATTGATCGTCGCGGCGGCTTCTTCTGTCACGGCATACACCTCGCCATGCATACGATGCGCTGACACATCTTCGGTACGCAGCGGCTGAAACGTGCCGGCTCCGACATGCAGGGTAATGCGGGCGATACTGACGCCGTCGCTGCGGATGTCGTCCAGCAGCGGCGCATCGAAGTGCAACCCTGCCGTGGGCGCGGCGACTGCTCCCGCGTGCCGGGCGAATACCGTCTGGTAACGCAGGAGATCGTCTGCCGCCGGTGCTCGCTGGACATAAGGTGGCAAAGGAATCTCGCCTTCCTTTTCGAGCACCTCGAGCACAGGCGCGTTGAAGGTCAGGCGATAACACTCACCCTCGCGCGCGTCGACGGTGGCCACGGACGCGGCAAAACGAATCTCGCGCCCGGGATGCAGCGGTTTGCTGACTCTGACCTGGCACAAGGCTTGTGAGGTCGAAACAATGCGCTCGACCAGGACTTCGGCACGGCCGCCGGAGTCCTTTTCGCCGCGCAGTCGCGCCTTGATGACCAGCGTGTCGTTAAGTACCAGCACATCCGCCGGTTTGAGCAGCGAGCGAATGTCCTTGAAGGACCCATGCACGGTCGCACCCGTCGCAGGAACCCGCAGCAGGCGACTCGACGTTCGCTCAGCCAGCGGTTCCTGAGCGATCAGCGCCTCAGGCAGGTGATAGTTGAAATCCGAGCGCAGCATTGGCTTGACCGACCAATTGACGAGAACCACAAGAACACAATCATCATCAGGTACCGAAGTACCGGATTGGTAGCTGAGGCCGGAATCGAACCGGCACGGTGTCACCACCACCAGATTTTGAGTCTGGCGCGTCTACCAGTTTCGCCACTCAGCCAAATCCACTTCTCTTCACTATCCCCTGGTGTGGGATTTGTCTCCTGCTCGAGAGCTTCGATGATTTCAGCCATCGCGGTCAGGAGACCGCTCCTACAATACTTCGAAGACCATCGCCGTAGGAGCGATCTCCTGATCGCGATTTCTTGAATCGCATCGCGGTCAGGAGACCGCTCCTGCAGAAACCAAACCCACGCCCAAGGGGCGCGCATTCTGCCTCGGCAGTCAGAGCTGTCGCAAGTGTCCTTGGACCCGGATTCTTCCAGTAGAATGCGCTCATCAATCCCAGACAGGAAAATCAAGGTGCAAGACGTCTACATCGTGTCCGCAGTTCGCAGCCCCATTGGCAAGCGTGGCAAAGGCCTCGCCGGCCTCAAACCCGCAGACCTGCTGGGGAAAGTACAGGTCGCTGCGCTCGAGCGCAGCGGGGTAGCACCGGAAAAGGTTGGCCAGATCATCGGCGGTTGTGTGTCCCAGATCGGCGAACAGTCCTTCAATATCGCCCGCATCGCCTGGCTTTCCATGGGTCTGCCCATGGAAGTTGCGGCGACCACCGTCGACTCCCAGTGCGGCTCCAGCCAGCAGGCGACTTCACTCGGTGCAGCCATGGTCGCGTCCGGTATGGAAGACATCGTCATGGCCTGTGGGGTCGAGATGATGACGCGAGTCCCCCTGGGATCGAACATGAAAGACGGCGTGCCCATGGGTGAGTCCTACATGTCGCACTACCAGCCCACTTCCCAGTTCATGGGCGCGGCAATGATTGCCGAGGAATATCAGATCACCCGTGCGGATACGGACGCATTTGGACTCAAAAGCCAGACCAACGCCATCCGCGCGTGGGAAGAAAACCGCTTCGCCCGTGAAATCGTTGCCATCGAGTCGCCTGTACTTGATGACAAAGGACAACCCACCGGCAAGACACAGTTGATCAGTCGTGACGAAGGACTGCGCGCCACCACACTGGAAGCGCTGGCGGGACTCGCGCCGGTGCCTGGCCAGACCATTCACACTGCAGGCTCAAGCTCACAGGTCTCCGATGGCGCAGCTGTTGTGATTCTGGCCAGCAAGAAGGCCGTGGACGAACTGGGATTGAAGCCACGCGCACGCATCATTGCGTCCACGCTGGTTGGTGTTGACCCGGTCACCATGCTCAAAGGTCCGATCCCGGCGACTCGCAAGGTACTCGCGCAGACTGGTCTTTCCATTGATGACATCGACGTGTTCGAAGTGAACGAGGCGTTTGCATCCGTCGTGCTTGGCTGGCAGAAGGAACTGAACCCGGATCCTGCCAAGGTCAATCCAAACGGCGGCGCGATTGCTCTTGGACACCCAACGGGTTCCACCGGTGCACGACTCATTACCACCGCGCTGCATGAACTCGAGCGAACCGGTGGTCGTTACGGACTCATCGCCATGTGCTGCGGTGGTGGTCTGGGCACCGGCA
>CAMDVY010000086.1 GCA_945878745.1 Klebsiella pneumoniae
AACTGGCCGGCAGCTATCACTACCAGGCTGACGCCAGCCAGTATCCGGGCGATGGCCTGGGCGCCGGACATCTGGTGAGCGTTCACGGCATCTGGAATCAGGGTCCGTTCCAGCTTCGGGCACTGTGGGCGGAATGGAACTTTGACGGCCGCGCGGTACAGCTCGCCAATGTTGACAAGCAGACCGGCTGGTACATCGAGCCAAGCTACCGAGTGACGCTGGGTGATCACGACTGGGGATTCTATGGCCGCTGGGAAGACATCGACGGCGCACGCACGTTTGACCGGTTCGAACAGTGGGAAGTCGGCTTCAACTTCTGGCCCCATCCGGACGTGGTGCTGAAGGCCGATTGGCGCGTCCGTGATCATGACCTGCCAACTGAGCGGCGACGTGATTTCGAAGGCTTCGATCTGGGCGTCGGCTACCAGTTCTGAGGGTTTCCTTTTTGTTGATAGCAGAGCAGAATTCCGTGTATGAAAATGCGACGCATTCTTAATACGATTACCGACATCACCCGAATGTGTGTGGCTCGAAAGAGCGTGGCTCGAAAGAGCGTGACTCGAAAGAGCATGATTCGAACGTGCGTGTTCGGCGCCGGGCTGGCGTTTGCATCGTTTCCTGCTGCTCTGCTGGCCGCTGAGCCCGGCACGTATCAAACCACGGATGCCTTTGTGACCGAGGTTTTTGGTGATGAGACGCCACCGGCCCGCGCGCTCTGGATGCGCGCCGAGCTTCGGGATGAAGTCGCCGCTGTACTGGGCCGTCAACCGGCTCCGCGAATCCGCTACTGGCAACAGGACGGTCGAACCGTGTGGGTCCTCGACGCCGTCGGCAAGGATCAACCCATTACCGCCGGGGTGGTTGTGGATGATGGCGCGATTGGTGATATCCGTGTGCTTGCCTTTCGCGAGAGTCGTGGCTGGGAAATCCGTTACCCCTTTTTCACTGATCAGTTTCATGACGCGCTGCTGACACCGGAACGCAAGCTTGATCGCCGCATTGATGGCATCACCGGCGCGACGCTTTCGGTGCGCGCCATGACCAACATGGCGCGTGTTGCCCTGCTGCTCGACGCCCACACACGTCACTCGACAACAACCCTCGCTGCCGCACGCTGATTGATGACCGGCATCGCGCACGGTCGCCGACATTGGCTGCACCTGTACCACCGAAGGCGCTGGCTGCATCGCTGGCATCGAACCATTGGCGCCCTGGCGGCTGGTTTCCTGGTCTATCTTATTGCCACGGGATTGCCGCTGCAGTTCAGCGATGAACTCTCGTTAGGTTCTCGTCATGTGGATCAGGAGTGGATCCTTGACTGGTACGGCATTCAGGCACCAACCCGAGTGCTTGAAAGCGGTGGCATAACCAGCGTCGCGAACATCGTATTCAGAGATAAACAGGCTATCGGGGTACTCGAAGGGTTCCGCGGTGCGATCTCGTTTGATGGCCTGTCACTGGTCGCCGGCGAAAACGAGATTCTCCTGCATGATCCCCAGGCCAATGAAACACTGGATCGATTTGCCCAACCGGAAGGAATTCTCCGGATCGGCACGCTGGACGGTACACCGGTAGTGCAGAGCCCCTCAGGCATCGTTCAATCAGACCTGGAGCTCGTGAACTGGCAACGCGTGGATGCCGATCCGGCGAGTGTGACCTGGGCTGCGATTGCCGAAACATCCGAGGCGAACACCATTGCCTTGCGTGCGCATGTCAGGAAACAGATGCTGCCGGTGGAAAGGTTGTTCCAGGATCTCCACAGCGGACGTTTTTTCGGCACCATCGGCGTCGTCCTGATCGATATCTCAAGTATTTTCCTGCTGTTTCTGGCCTTCACGGGTCTGGTGCTGTGGTGGCGTCGAGCGGGGCACCGCCACTGAGCAAGCGGAGTACCGCCACTGAGCAAGCGGAGTACCGCCACTGGACGAGACGCCTTGGCGGCGTTTGTACGTGCCGAGTTCGAGGACTGGCTGCGCTGTGAATCGTGGATAACGGACAGCCAGGGGACCCATCGTCGACCTTACAAGTCCGGCGCAACTTCCGCACTGGCTGGCGTAGCCGTCGCCAGCGATCTGGAGAACAATGTCGATATGTCGACTCGATCAGTTCTCAAAGGGGTTTTCTGGCTACTGGTCCGGTTTTCCGGACCAGTCCTTGCCGCCAGGCTCTGGTGTCGCATGGTGGCTCGTTATGGTCTGCGATCGGGTCAGCGACACTATCGCGCGTTGCCGCCTGGGGACATGCGCTGGGTTGATCGCGAATGGCAGTCCGATCAGAAGTTCTACCTCAAGCGTGCGGCGGAGTTCGGGCCGATTTTCCGATGCAATACACGGGCGGCATTGACGTTTACCGTGGTCGGCAACGAACTGGCACGACGGATCTTCAGTGTCAACGAAGCCCATCTGGAGTCCCGATACAAGAACCTCGACGCCCTGTTTCCCATTGGCCATCTTCGCTCCATGCACGGGCCAACCCATCGCCGGTTTCGGCAGGTCTTCGTGCGCGCCATGCGACCGGAGCTGATGGCCGCATGCGAAGTGGACCTGCGCAAGAGTACTCGAGCCGTGATTGACGCAATGTCCGCGCGCATCGACGGGACGTCTCTCTCGATGGAAGGTGCAGTCGTCCCTCTTCGTGAGATCACCACACAGATGCTGATTCGTCTGTTTCTGGGCATTCCTGCACCGAGCGAAGCGGGACTCCGTCTGGTCGATTGTTATAACCGGATGACAATCTGGGTTGCTCCCGCCTATCGCTATGTTGGGAAGAACGAGGCGTTTGAAGAAATTCAGGCTGTTGTCGCCGAGCAGGTACAACTTCTGTCTACTGATGCCTGCACAGCCATGCCTGACAGTGTACTTAAGCGGATGGTTGTCCAAGGCGACCTCGACGATACCTCCGTCGGTATCCTCGCTTACATGGTGGAAACCGGTCGATTCGACCTGTTCAGCCTGCTCCGCTGGGTGGTTCACTACCTTGCCTTGAATCCGCATCTTGCCGCTGAGGTACGGCACGAGCGGGCAACTGGCGCATCCATGTCGATGCCAGCCAGCAGGGCTTGTGTGCTGGAAACCCTTCGCTCCAACCAGAGTGAAGCCATCCAGCGCGTAGTGACCCGGGATCTGGAGTGCGAAGGCTATTTTTTTCCCGCCGGCAGTCAGATCCAGGTGTGCCTGTGGGAAGCGCACAAGGACCCGAAGAGTTTCCCGTGTCCGTTCCAGTTCGATTCGGAACGTTTTCGCAAGGCGCAATTCACACTGGATCAGTTCGCGCCTTTTGGCCTGGACCAGCATCGTTGTGTTGCGTCGGAGTACGTGATCGCCCTGGCTTCACTGTTTGTCGAGGAACTGGCCGCTGCCTGTGATATCCGTGCCGTGGCCGAGCTTGAGCCGATCAGAGGGCGTTACCACTGGGAACCTAGTCCGGAGTTTGCCGTCCTGTTCACACGAGCCAGCTGAAACCGCTTGAAAACGAGGTCGTCAGCGACCTGGAAAGTGCTGACCTGGAAAGTGCAATGGAGACGGGATTGATCAACACGCATTTTTTCTGGCATGGGCCCGAGCTTTCACTCTATGAGCAGGCCTGTTTGCAGTCGTTTGTCAGACAGGGCGCCAGGGTCAATCTCCATACCTTTGATGCAAGATTGAGTGTTCCTGATGGGGTCATCCGTCTTGATGCTGCCCGCTTTGCAAACCTGCAGGAAGTACACGCCTACACCCAGAACGGTAAAGTCGGGTCGATTGCGGCATTTTCGGATGTCCTGCGATACCGGATTCTTGCCCAACTGCCCGGCTGGTGGATCGATACCGATGTCTTCTGCCTCCAGTCGGTTGCGAAATTGCATGAACTGGAGCAAAACTCGCCAGGGATGATCCTTGGCGTTGAATCGTCGCGTCATCTGAATGGTGCCGTGTTGTGCATCACGGATCCCTCGATCGCACAGGATCTCACCGGGATGGCACAGGCCAGGGGCAAGGTGTTTGGCTGGGGAGAAGTTGGTCCCAAACTGCTCACGACCTATGTGCAGAACAACCTGGCACGCGTGACGTTGATGGATCAATCCACCTTTTATCCTCTCGCCATGCACGAGATAGACGACGTTTTTGATCCCTTGTTGAAGGACCATTGCGCCGCTCTCTACGCTGGCGCGTTGACGATCCACTTGTGGAATCAGCACCTGCACAAACTGCGTCTGCCGAAGTCGGTGTTACCACCAGCCGGGTCCTTTCTTGCGGAGTTGTTTGCCGGCTTGCCGTTGCAGGTCCAGAGCGGGACTTCGCTGCCCATCGAGACATTTGCACGTTTGCAGACTGCCGGGCGCCTGACACGAGTGGACATGAAGCTGCTTCGTGTCGCGCGATTTCTCCGAGGCCTGCGGGCTCGGGTGACCGGTCGATGAGTGATCCTGCCAACCATTCAGGCGCGCCATTTTTCGTCAGGGTCGCTCTCTCTTCGGGAATTCGCTCAACCTTCGGGTTTCCACTGTACCCAGACGGTGACCAAGACCGTCAGTATTCAGCTAGCCCGACCATTTGATGGCAGCCCGTGAATTTCTGGAGCAGTAACGTCGGAAAACACCTTCCGGCAGCGGGCGAAGGGAACCACTAGTTTTTGGGAGAAAGAGCATGGTTGAAACGGTCACCGGAACCAATCGATCCGCAGGCATCAGCTACAACGAGGTGCTGGACCGGGACTCCCACACTGTAAGACCGATTTTACGCGTGGACCATCCCCTGCCGGCTGGGCCGACCATCGTTGATCCCAAGGTCTACTACGCCCGGGAATATTTCGAACTGGAAAAGGAAAGGTTGTGGAAGCGGGTGTGGCAGATGGCCTGCCACGAGGACGACATCCCCGAGGTTGGTGATGCGATCAAATACGACATTGCGGACCTCTCATACATCGTCGTGCGCAGCGGCAAAGACCAGTTCAGTGCCTTCCCGAATGCCTGCCTGCACCGCGGCCGCCAGATACTCCATCAGGACGAAAGCGGGCTCTACAATTTCCGCTGCGCCTTCCACGGTTGGGCCTGGTCGCTGAAAGGGGAACTTCAGGAAGTACCCTGCCACTGGGACTTTCCGACCGTATCCAAAAAAACCCACTCGCTGCCGGAAGTCAAAGTGGGTCGCTGGGGCGGGTTTGTCTTCATCAACCCAGATCCTGAATGCGAGCCGCTGTCCACATTCATCGGCGATCTAGACGCACACATGACCCACGTACCCATGGATCGGCGATACAAGGCCGTGCACGTGGCGAAGCGATTGCCCTGCAACTGGAAGGTTGCGCATGAAGCCTTTGCCGAGGCCTATCACTCAGTGGCTACACATCCGACGCTACTGGGATCGCTCGGTTGCGCGAACTCCAAATACGACATCTTTGGTAACTTCTCGCGTGCCTTGTCTGCAAACCAGATCGGCAGTCCCCACGTTCCACCCGAACTCGCAGCCAATCCCTACATGGAAGCAACACCGTTCACACGCCAGCGTCACGAATTGACCGGGAACATCTACGAACGTGTCACCCAGGGTCGCGTGAAGATCACGACGACCGACAACAGGGTTGGTTATTTCGACGATCGGGGCAACCACCTCGACGGCGCGAAATTTCATGCCGATATCCATCTGTGCAACTGGGTTGGTGGACGCCTGGTGGAAGGCATGGACCAGATGCCATCGAGCGTCATGACTGGCGACTGGGCGGACAAGCGTGCCAAAGCAGCTGCCGTCCGACGCGAATCGCTCAGGGGATCTCTGGGCAACATGATGGATGAGGTCAGCGATGCCGAGCTGCTCGATCCGATCTACTACAGCCTGTTCCCGAACGTGAGTCCGTGGGGGTCATTCAATCAGATTTTCTATCGTTTTCGTCCCTACGGGAACAATCCGGAGGAGTGCATCCACGAGTGCCTCTTCATGTTACCGGCACCGGCGGGCAAGCCCCGGCCGCCGGCAGCAAAGATGCAATGGCTCGATCTCGACGACGACTATGTCGAGGCGCCGCAGCTGGGAAGTCTTGCCAAAGTCTTCAACCAGGACACACTCAACCTGCCATACGTTCAGAAAGGGCTGCACTCGCTTAAAGAGGTGATCTTTGCCAACTACGGCGAGACCAAGCCTCGGCATTTCCACATGCTGTACAACAAATGGCTGGGAATTCCCTGACAGGTTGCTGAAAAAGCAACCTGTCGGGCACGCTGGAACTCAGCTGTAATCAAATTTCTGGCCGCTGAGATCGACGGGACCCTGATAAAGCCGGGAATAGCGGCGTGACTTGAACTTCCACTCGCCGTCTTCCCGGATAACCTCGTCGTTGTAACATCCATACACGCGGAACGAATATCCATCGGCAGCCCCGAGGATTTCCGTGACGTAGGACCGGCAAGTTCCCCTGTCACCGTCCACGCTGACGATGGCAGGCTGTACCAGGAACACGGCAAACGGGAAACCTGCCATGGCCGCCTCCCACACCTTGCGGATTTCGTCACGCCCGCAAACTGGCTGCTCCCGCAAGTACCACTCGCCGTCCTTCGCCCAGGTGGCCGCCCAATCGTCGCCATTGTGGCGCATGACCGCGTCGGCATAGCGCTGTGGCAGCATCTGGATATGCAGGATGTCTTCGGCAACGCTCATTTCGTCTATTCCTTGTTTTGTTTTCAAAGGGGATATCGAGACGAAAAGTAGCCTGAAGCGCCATGAGATGCCAGCCACCGGATACCCTTGCGTATCAATCTTGTCATGTTGAGAAGCTCTGACGACCTCGATCACGACCTCGATCAGCCAGGTGATGACGGTCTTGGCACGATGGCAAACGTTCCGCTGGCTTGTCCGAGATGTCGATTTTCGCCATCGAAGAGATCGCTCACCAGCGAGGCTGTGGTTCGACCGCGGTTCACTACTCGGGTTTCGCAACTGAGCGCGCCACTCTTCCATGGCCGGAAGTAGCTGATCTTGATTTCGATCGTGGAGCAGATTTCGTTCGCTGCAAGTATTGATGTCAGCGCTGCACCCATCCCGGTGTCGGCGAGCGCGTACAGCACTGCACCGTGCACGGTACCGTGCGGATTGAAGTGATCCGCGCAAACGTCGAGGGTCATGCGGCTCCTCCCGTCGGCCCGTTGATCAACCTTAAAGCCAAGGAGATCCGCAAATGGATGTGGAGGAGGCGTTCGGGTTTCGGTGGTCACGACAGGTCGATCCATGGAAAAAGGCAGCAAACACTACGATTGATGAGAAGCGCTCGACAAGGATCTTTTTTCAGCAAACGTATCGCACTTGAAGGGAGCACGGATCCATGTTGTGCTCACAGTTATTGGCTGAACAACCGAGAGAGGAACCGCAATGCAGCAACTCACACCGATGGAAGTCGGCATCGTCGTCTCGGACCTCGATCAAATGCTCGCCTTCTACACGGGGGTGCTGTCCTGCGTCGAACAGCGGCGCTCGGACATTCCCGTCGAACTCAGCCGGGCACTGCGTGCGGCGCCTGCGGGTTACATCAACGTATGGCTCAAGACGCCTTACGGCGAAGTCATCAAGCTCGTAAAACCGCCAACGGCACCCATCAGTGGCAAGGCGCCGGAGTTTTCCAGCGCTCGATCAGGTTTCGCTTATCTCACCTTCTATTGTGCAGAAATCGAAAAAGTCCTTTCCACCGCCAAGGCACAGGGTGCCGTCGTGCGGTCTGAAGACTGGACCATGTCCGGCTCCATGGGCCTCAAGCTGGTGTTCTTCGAGGACCCGGACGGCAACGTTATCGAACTGGTTGAACCGAAGTCGGCGTGAAAAGAACCTGCGTGGTCCTCGGCACTAACCCAGCGAAAAACCGATTCTCCTGTGCATTACCAGGCTGCGATACTGCTGTCGTTCAGCATTGCGCTCGACGTTACTGCCGCTCCTTGACGAAGAACACGTCTGCGCTGTTTCGTTCTGCAGAGGATTCGGTGACGACGCGCCAATCCTGCGATAACGCATACTCGATGCGCAGCGTCGACAGTGCCTCCAGCAGGGAGATTCCGTAGCTGACATACAGGTCTGGCGTCAGGTATTTGCCCAGTACCAATGCAGCCGTTTCATTCCCCTCTCCTGCGGGCACCTCGATGCCAACCTGATCAAGACCGAGACCGCCACCCAGTCGTTTTGTCAGGAAGTCACCCGCCCTGACGCCAAGAGCCAATGCAGCCTCGTTCATGACGGATGTTTCGGCGGAGGAAGTGGTCTGTAACGGTCTGCCGAACAGCAACCACGACAACTGTTCCGACTGGGTCATTCCCGGCACCGAGTACAGCCTGACCTCCGGGCGGTCAATCGCACCGCTGGCGCGCAGACCCACGGTGACTTCCTTGGACGGTGTCCGGCTGGCATCCACGTCGATGGCCGGCTTGAGAAGCGGCGTGTCACTCCACAACAGACGTCCGCGATTCACCACCAGTTTTTGCCCGTAGGCGGCGTAAGTCCCCTCGCTTGTAACGATCGAGCCGTTGGCCGTGGTCAATTGACCGCGTTGCCGGAGTGCGATGCCGCCACCCAGCGTTGTGTCCAGACCAAAACCGGTAAATTTAACGTCGCCGCCGAAGCGCAGGTTCACATCTGCATTGACCAAATAGGCAGTTTTCCGGCCCGCTGTCGCAGTTGAGCCGCCAATGCGCTGATCCTGACTGACCGTGACGGCAGATACGGGGCGCTCGCGGATTCTGACGCGTGCCCAGGGAATGAGAACTTCCCCTGCGAGCGTGACCATTCCCTGCTCAAGGCGAAGCTCTACATCCGGGGACGCCTGGATCTGCGCCAGATCCGTATTCAGCACTCGAACGGCTTCACCGGTCAGACGGCCCTCTCCGTCCGATGTCTTGATATCCCCGGTCCAGTCGACTGCGCCGGTCAGCACCAGAGTTCCGTCAACAGAGGTGCCCTGGCCGCGCACCTCGACGCGACGCAGCCGGGAGTCCTTTAATGCGGGGGAAACAACCTCCAGCGAGACGTTGGTCCACGACAATCCCTGTTCGGGCAGCCGAAACTGGCCATTGGACCACTGCAACAGCCCTTCCAGATCGGGATTCCCCAGTGTTCCGGCCAGGATCGCCTCCCCTGACACGTCACCTTTGAGATCTGTCGCATAGGCGAGGACGCTTTCGAGAAATGCAACGTCGGGCAAGACAGCTTTGACAGATCCACTGATTTGCGAAGCGAGCCAGTCCTTCGTATCGATGGACAAGGTGGCATCCCCGCTAAACCCGCCCATCGGATCATCAGGTTGCTGCAGGTCAAACCGCCACGGCCCAGAGTCTGCACTGGTAAGCGTCAGCTGTATGGGCGCCACCCGAAACCGCTCCAAGACCACTTCATCCGTACCCGGCTCCGCA
>CAMDVY010000087.1 GCA_945878745.1 Klebsiella pneumoniae
ATTTCCGCTGTTATCCCTGGTCTATCCGCGCTCAATCGTTTCGAAGCTCTGAACACCCCTGCGCAACGTGTTTTGTTGCGAGATTATTGTCTAATCAAGGTTAAACAGACCTTCCTTGAACCATCCCGTCTCAGGATTCAGCGCGTAAACCGTAGAACTCGCGCTTCGGCCACAGGAAGTCGATGCGGGTCCGATAGATCTTCCAGTCACCGTCGACCTTGCGGTAGACGTCGTCGTAAACACCGAACAGGGTGAGCGGATTGGGCGCCCCTTCGCTGACGTTCAGGTTCAGTTGATACCATCGGCCGGATGCCTCGGTGGCGCTGATCAGGCGTATCCACGGATTGGTGACCGCGTGCATCTGAGAATGCACTGCGCGTCCACTGCCGTACAGGAAGTCGTGGTAGCGCGCACGGATATGGGCCTTGCCGACCCAGTCGCCGCCAAAGTTGGGTCCGAATTCGCAGACTGCGTCGTCGGTAAAGAGATCGATCAGATCATCCAGACGATTGCCATCATAAAAATGCGAGTAGAGGTAGCGCAGTTCCTTGATCGCATCGATCTCCAGCAGCTGCTCGACGGTTTTTGGCTTGGTCATGGTCTGGTTCCTTGAATGGCTTCGGGATGTCCCGGGTATACAGGATCAATTACGGATATCGATGGAAGCATGGTCCGGTGCAAGCTGCAATCTGGTGTCTGCGAGGGCCAGCGCGTTATAGTCGTCGTGATTGACGAACCCGAGTGGTCGTTGCCGCCAACACATGGATATGAGGTAGATCATGCGTAGTACACGAAGTGCCCAAGGGATGGGAAAGAGGCTCGGAATGGGTTCAGGAATCCTTGTTCTTGCGCTCGGTGGACTCTCGCCGCTGGTTCAAGCCCGAGAGACTGAACACTTCTTTGATGTCGCCCAGGCCACGGAGTCACCGCTTGGCAAGAGCCGATTGCTGGGTATTCCTTTTTACATGAAGGGCCAGGAAGCGCCGGTTGCCGTGAAACAGCTGTCCACCTGGACCCAGGAGCGTGCGTCCAGTGGTGTCATGCGTACTGACAAGAAAACCTGTGATGTGGCTTTTCTTTCGGCACTGATCGCCTTGCAGGAAAGTGCCCAGAAGGAAGGGGGGGACGCGATCATCAATATCGTGTCATCCACCAAGGGCAAGACCACGGAAAGCGCGTCGCAATATCGCTGCATCGCCGGTACGACCATTGCGCATGTGGCGTTGAGTGGTGATGTGATCAAGACCCAGTGATCGCGAGTCTTCACGCAATCACGTCGTTCGAACGGACGTCGTCGGGACACACCGATAAACATGACTGATCCAGGCTTGCAAATCCTGATCACCGGTTCCAGTCGTGGCATCGGCCGTGCGATTGCGCAGCGTGTTGCACGAGATGGTTTTTCAGTCATTGTACATTGCCGAAATCGTGTGGATGAAGCTGAGGCAGTTGCCGCCGGGATCAACCAGGCCGGCGGTCATGCGCGTTGGTTGCAATTTGATATCGGCGACCGGGAAACCTGTCGGTCTGTTCTGGAAGCGGACGTTCAAGCGCACGGCGCTTACTACGGCGTCGTCTGTAATGCAGGCATTCACCGGGACGCAGCGTTTCCTGCGTTCACCGACGAGGATTGGGATTCCGTGATATCAACCAATCTCGGAGGGTTCTACAACGTCTTGCGCCCGCTTGTCATGCCCATGGTTCGGCGGCGCAAGCCTGGTCGGATTGTGACCCTCTCGTCCGTCTCCGGTCTGATGGGTAATCGGGGTCAGGTCAACTACAGCGCCGCGAAAGCAGGGATCATTGGCGCCACCAAGGCGTTGGCGCTTGAACTTGCAAAGCGCGAGATTACGGTCAACTGCGTTGCCCCGGGATTGATCGACACCGACATGGTTGAAGCGCAGATGCTGGAACAGGTGCGCGAGCTGATTCCGCTGCGTCGCATGGGCAAGCCTGAAGAAGTGGCGGGTCTGGTGGCCTTTCTACTGTCGTCAGAAGCGAGTTACATCACGCGCCAGGTTTTTTCCGTCAACGGCGGGATGATGTAAACCAATGAGTACACTGACGGGATTGAAGCGGGTTGTGGTCACCGGCATGGGTGCGGTCACATCGATTGGCCAGGACTGGACGACTGTACGTGCCAGTCTGGAAGCGCATCGGACTGGTGTGTGTTACATGACCGACTGGGAGCGTTTTGCGAATCTCAACACGCGTCTCGCCGCACCGGTTCCCGATTTCATCTCGCCGACCCACTATTCGCGCAAACAGATTCGCAGTATGGGACGGGTTGCGTTGCTCGCGACCCGCGCCAGCGAGGTTGCGCTACAAGACGCCGGGCTGCTTGATTCGGAACTGTTGCACTCGGGACAGATGGGGGTTGCCTTCGGCTCCTCCACTGGCTCAACTTCCGCGGTTGCGGACTTTCACGCGATGCTGATTGGCCTCGACACCAGCAACATCAACGCGAACACTTACATCAAGATGATGCCGCATACGACGGCGGTGAACATTGGTGTGTTTTTTGGTATCCGTGGCCGCATCCATACCACGTCCAGCGCCTACACCTCAGGCAGTCAGGGCATCGGGTATGCCTTCGAGGCGATCCGCTTTGGCCGACAGACCGCGATGATCGCTGGCGGCGCCGAAGAGCTCTGCCCCACCGAAGCGGCTGTGTTTGATACCCTGTTTGCAACCAGCACCAGGAACAGCACACCCCAGGCGGTGCCTCGCCCGTTTGACCGGGATCGGGATGGATTGGTGATTGGCGAAGGCTCAGCGGCGCTGATCCTTGAAGAGTATGAAAATGCGCGTGCACGTGGTGCGCATATTCATGCAGAAATCATCGGCTATTCAACCAACTCCGATGGCAAGCATGTCACCCAGCCTGACTGGGAGCAGATGCGAAATGCCATGCTGGAGTCCATGCGTGATGCCGGAATCACCGCCGATCGCATTGGCTATGTGAGTGCACACGGCACTGCAACGGATCGAGGTGATATCGCCGAAAGTCGCGCGACGCAGGATGCTCTTGGTACGAATGTTCCCATCAGCAGCCTGAAAAGCTATCTCGGTCACACCCTGGGCGCCTGTGGCGCCATCGAAGCGTGGGCCACGCTCAACATGATGCGTGACGGGTGGTTTCACCCGACGGTAAACCTCGACAACGTTGATCCGGCCTGTGCCCCGCTCGACTATGTTGTTGGGGATGGCCGGGAATTGAAGACCGATGTGGTGATGAGCAACAACTTCGCGTTTGGTGGCATCAATACATCGTTGATCTTCAGGCGGGTGTGAACGTCACGGCTTGCCGGGTTGCGGCAGCGGCCGGATGCTGATTTCGTAGTTTTGTAGTCGTTGTTGAAGAACGACTGCCTGGTTTGCCCTGTCCCGCATCGACAACGCGTTGACGTCTTCCATCCACCGCGCGGTTGCAACGATCTCATCATGCCGATACAAGGTTCTGGTGCGCCCGTCTTCCTTCATGCTCCAGGGTGACGCGTACGCAGCACGCAGCAGTGCACTGGGCCAAAGACAGAATTGCAGTTCCGCAAGCACCCTGGTTGGTTCGACGCTGGTCGGAACCAGTTGTTCGACCTTGAGTTCACCATCTGCATGGAGAGTTGCCGTGAACAATGGAATGCCAAGTGGTGACAAGGCAATGAAATGCAGTTGATTCCCATTGCGTTCGAGGGTTAGTAGCGCACGAAACGTCTTGGTCGTGGTTCCTGCTCCGATCTTTGCGCTGAATTCGCTGCCGATGCGCCAGTTGAGCGTCGGGTCATCCGCGAGCGGCCACGAAGTTGTCGGTGGCGGGAAATCTGTCGTTGAAGACTGATCTGCACCGCGCATCTGGCAACCGCTTAAGAAGCCGACACACAGCAGCATGGCAATCGACAGAAAAACGCGTTGGTTCCGGACGATCATGGAAGCTTGGCCTTGTTTGGTCGCGCCAGCGGCGAGAGAAACCAGCATGCGGCGATTCCGATGGTGAGCGTGCTGCCAAAAGCGGAGATCACGGTGGTTTCACTCACTGCCAACAATCCAAATGCCAGCAACGTGGTCACTGCCGAGAGCAGGATGGCGAGTTCCATCCGGTTGAGCTCGGCGCGGGTGTCGGAAGCGTTGGTATGCTGAAACACGGCATAGTCGATACCGATGCCGAACACCAGGAGTAGAGCGAACAGATTGAAGACGCTGTACAGCGTGCCAGTCAGGCCGAGCATCCCCAGGGCGAGGGCGAGACCAAGGCATGGCACCAGTGTGATGCGCAGAGCAGCCGCCAACCCATAGACCAGGGACAGAACGACGATCACGAGAGCGATTGCGGCGAACAGCAGCAGCGACGCCGCCGCACGATACTGGGCGAACTGGCTGGAAAGAAGAGAGACCTGATCGACCAGGCGAGCGCCTGGTGAACGGATCGCTTCCAGTGCAGCCTTGTCGCGTACCTTTTCCAGCAACACAAGAGTGCGGCAGGTCCGTTCATCGCATCCCTGCCAGAGCGCAGACCATGGCGGAGCCAGTTGCCGAACGAAGTCGGGCAATTCCAGGGTTACGTTCGAAGCAGTCTCCCACCGGGCAAATTCGGCACTGGCTGCTGCGTCACTGTAGCCAATACTTCTGAAAAACCCTTCGGCCAAACCGGTGCTGTGCAATTTTTCCTGCAGCAGAAGCCCCCCCTTGCGCTGGTCGTCTGGCAGCGAGAAAACGGCAGACAGGGCAATAGGGGTTGCTGTTCCGGTTGAATTGATTGTTTCGACCAGATCGGCTTCACGGCTGATCAGCTCGGCTGCGGTTTGACCCTCAACCAGAAAGAACTGACTGGCGATACCTATCGGCAGACGTTCGCGAATGTAGGCGTCATCAACTGCGACCGGCGAGTCTCTCGCTTGTAGTGCCGTGATGTCATCATTGGGTGCCAGTAACCACAATCCTGGAGCAGACACCGCAACAACGATGCTGATCACCAGCCAGCGTCGTGTCATCCATCGATCTCGCTGCGCCGACAGCCAGACTGCGAAGTCGGAAATCCATGTCCTCGCAGGCGCCCGGTAGGTGTGCAGTAACGGCGTAGCCAGAGCGATGCAGGTAAACCACGCCATGACCAGCCCGGCAATCGCGAAGACTGCGATCTCCCGCAGCACCGGAAACGGGGTGAATGACAAGGCAACAAAACCGAGCACGCTGCTGATCAGGCCAAGTGCAGTGGGTTTGAAGATGCGATCCACACCAAGAGCAGGCGTCCAACCGGACCTGTTTTGTGCGGAGGCCAGCAGATGCAGCGAATAGTCGATGCCGATGCCGATCAGGGACGCACCAAACACCCAGGTCAGCATGTGGATCCGTTCGAACAGCAACAGGCTGACAGTCGCTCCTGCAAATACTCCGGCACTGATGGCAATCACCGCGTAAGCAAGTGGTCGGATGGATCGAAAGGCCGTGAGGACCAGCAGCAAAACACCGAGCAAGGAACCGGTACCCACCGTGGATACCTCGGCGCGGGCGCTGACCGCATTCCATGCCGCGTAAGCCGGTACACCGCCAATCCGCAATCGCAACCCTTGGGAGTCAAGTTCGGCCTGGAGCGATGTCATCAAGGCAGCGAAATTGAACTGGGTGTCGAGGTCGAATCCAGAGGAGCGCAGCGTTGCGGGAAGGATGATCATTTGATCGGTCACGCCAATCGCACCGAGGCGTGTGTTGCCTTCACGTTGAACGAGTGTCATCAGCCAGGCCGCGAACAAGTCAAAGGGGTCATCTCGCAGATTGCTGGCCCGAGCCATGCCACCTGGGGCATAGAGTTCGCGGGTTCGCTGCCTGATGAGTTCTTCCGGATTCTCTGCAAGCAGTGATCGGATGCTGCTCGGCATCAGTTGATATCGCCAGGGAAACAAGGCTGTCGCCATCCGACGAAAGGGTGAGGTGTCGACGCCCACGGTTTCAAACAGTCCGGATTCCTGGAGGCGATCTCGCAAGCCGATGATCGTCTCGTCTCGAACCGGCTTATCCGAGGACTCGATCAGCCAAAGCGATGTCTGGCTGCTCTGGGCGCTGACCATCTGGACGATGGCGCGCTCCGATGCACTCAGTTGGGAATCCGGCAGCAGCTTCAGCAGACTGCTTTCGCTGAGCGTGACATGTGGCAACACGATCCAGCCTGCCAGCGCCAGCCCTGCCATCACCAGCAGCCACGCCCAGGTCAGCCAGCGGGAGATCGAGTCGGTCAACAGCATCAGTCCTTGCGGGGAGTGGAAGGGGTGGATAGATCAGCAAATGTGAACACCGTTCGATCACCCGAGAGAGCTACCAGTTCGACACGAGTGAGAAGACGATGACCAGCTGCATCGATTCGATCGAACAGCCCCTTCAACATCTCGTCCTTTGGCGTCATGTGCAGGGACCAGCCGGTGTCGTCGCAGGTACCCTGGATCAAAAAGGTTGAGGACAACGCACGCGTGTCCATGGTGAGCAGCATCCTGACCAGGCGCATGATCGCCGGGTGATCAAACGATGAGCCATCGCTGGCGGTGACCACACCATTCACGTCGATGAGCAACGCATAGTCGATGGGTTCGAGCACGTGCCAGCGAATGCTGCCCGATGTCTGCAGGTCCACGACGCCACGTGACATCAGCGGTGCGCTGAGCGCGGCAAGATGCTGTGCCTGTTCGAAGCCCATTTGATAACCCACTGCGGTCTGCAGGCGGCTGGCGGCGCAGGCTGTCAGTGACTCGCTGGTTTGGTCCGCGAAGGCAGGTAGCGTCGGCAATGTCAGCAGCATCAACAGAAGTCCCCTGGAAGCTGCGATCATCGACGGACTCCTGCAGAGGGCTCGCGCTGCAAACCGGTCAACCGCCAGAGCATTCTCAAAAACAGACGAATGTGCATGCGCGCAATGAACCAGTTATCGAGAACCATGCGAAAGTGTGATTGGCCATCTTCAGGGTAGCGTACCTGCGTCTCGATCGTTTCAACAGGCAGCTTTCGCCAGCTCCAGTACACGAGGATTTCCGGATCGAAATCCATGCGATTGCCAGTTCGTTCTTCTGCCAAAATCCGGCGCATGGTGTCAACGGGATAAACCCGATAGCCGCACATGGCGTCATACATCCTGCCAGACAAACTGTTGATCGCAACCAGACCGTGGGTGAGGTAACGAAACAGCTTTCTTGATGTCGGGATGGACGCATCGAAGATCGGCTGGCCACAGATCATCGCCGTTGGCGACGCCTGTGCCGCAGCCAGCAGGCGTGGCACATCATCGAGGTCGTGCTGTCCGTCGGCGTCAACCTGAAGTGCATGCGTGAATCCAAGCTCGGCTGCACAGGCCAGCCCAGTCTTGACGGCGCCGCCTTTGCCTGCGTTCTGCGTGTGACGCTTGAGCGTGATACCGGACTCTGTGGCGAGTTGGTCGAGAACTGCGGCACAGGCGGCGGATGAGCCGTCGTCGACCAGAATCACGGGGAGTCCAAGAGACTTTAGCCGATGGGCAACCCGAACCACCGGCTCTTCATGGTTGTACACCGGTACGATGGCGCAGGCGTGGAACGCGCCAATCATCATCGATGCCTCGGCATCAGACGCTGCTTTGCACCATCACCCCGGCTGAATTCATCAACGCGTGGCATATCGCGCCCGATACCAGCGGCGAACGGGATATTCGAAGACCATCAGCATGCCAATGCAAATGTAGCTGATGACGCCGTTGTAGAGCGCCCAGGTTTCGCGAGTGGCCCAAAGTGCGGTCCAGGTCGCGATCATGGCGTTCGTCAACAAAAACACGACCCATACCCAGGTCAGCACACGGGTGTAACGCACGCCTTCCGGTGGAAAATCGGGCTCGCTGAGCCGTGCAATGCGCTCGATGACAGGCATGGGCGAGAAGAGTGAGCTGATGAACAGCGCCGCCATGGAGAAACTCATGACGGCCGGGTAGAGGCGCACGACCCACTCTTCATTGCTGATGACGCTGACGATGAGGTACAGGCAGACCGGCACGATGAGCAGTGCTCCGCCAAAGGTCTGGACAGGCGTTGTTGCTCCGGCCAGCCGGCCGAGCAGCACGGCAGCGAACACGATGACGGTGAGGTACTTCGGCTCAAAACGTTCAAAACCGAAGTACATCAGCCCGGGATAACCGATCAACAGCAACGCGGAGAGCAGCTTGAGCATTCAGGTAAGTCCGGCGATGAACGTGATCGTCACTGGCGCAGGAGTTTCTCGATGGCATCAACGACGTCGGCAACGGTTCGTACGGCCTTGAATTCTTCCGGGCTCACCTTGCGACCGGTGAGTTCCTTCAGGCGAACGATGAGGTCAACCGCGTCGATACTGTCGATATCCAGATCGTCATACAGGTGTGCTGCCGGCTCAACCCGAGCGGGGTCGGTTTCGAACATCTCTTCCAGGATGCCGCGCAGTGTCTGCAGGATGTCGTCTTTGGAATTCAGCTTGGTGTTTGTCATGCCAGTCATGATGTTATCGTACTGGTGTCAGTGTGGTGGTCGATGGGCGTCGACCATGCGATTGAAAAATTCCATCACCCGTTCCTGTTGCCGTCGCACCAGGATGCTGACGGGCGCCGCAATCTGGGATGCGTCGATGGCTGGGCAGACCGGCCCAACCGTGATGGTGTAGTGCATGGGCTTGTATGGTACTTGGTACCAGCGTTCATTGCGCGTCAGGGTGGTGGGTTCGCAGCGAATGAACACCGGCGTAATGGCGCTGCCGGAACGCACCGACAGGTTGGCTGCGCCACGCCCGAACTGGGGAGCCTGATCCGGTTCGGTGCGAGTACCTTCCGGAAACATCACCACGGGTGAACCCTGCGCGAGGTTCATGGCCGCGCCGTCCAGCATCTGCATGGCATCGTCATTGCCGATGTAACCCCCGGCAGTCAGTGCACCACGCATGACGGGGTTGCTGAACAATGATTGTTTGACGATGCAACACGCATCGGGGATGAGCGACACCAGGAATACGACGTCGAGCAGGCTCGGGTGATTGGCGACGATCAGAGCACCTCGCCGGCGGAGCGGCGCGGGATTTTCTACCGACCAGGTAAGTACCCCGAGCGCGACAGTCATGCGGATGAACAACTGGAAAAATCGTTGCACCGCCCGGCGAGCGATCGCCTGCTGACGTGGCCGATCCGGTACGCACAGTCGCAGGACGGGTATGCCGACCAGCCCGGCAATGAGCCCGGCAATGC
>CAMDVY010000088.1 GCA_945878745.1 Klebsiella pneumoniae
CGTCCTCGAGTGGGAAAAGCCGATGGGCTAACGCGTTCGTCATCAGATGTCGCGCGGCAATCCTGCTACGAAGCTGGACGCCCGATCGCTGTTCCATGAGATCGAGGACTTCATCGAGTCAGACAGCGATGATGCGTTGTTCGCCACAGGCAATCGCAAACGGGCTGTACAGAAGTGGTCAACCCCCAGGTGGATACAGGCCAATACCATCGCGCATTACGGGAGTGCCAGAACCAGGCTCCGAAAATGCTATAAGTCGAACGAGAAAAATCGTTAGCAACTGAGAACCACTGAATCAGAAACATGACATGAAGCCAACACCCATCATCCGGCCCGAAGTCGAAACCGACACTCAAGCCATACGCGAAATCACGCGTGCCGCATTCGAGCCCATGCCGTTTGCCGCAGGTGACGAACACGAGTTGATCGATACACTGCGTGCGCGGTCTCGGCTTTATCTCTCCCTGGTCGCTGAGTGGCAGGGGCAAGTCGTCGGGCACATCGCCTTTTCGCGCGCGACCACGGATGATCAATCAGCGCACTGGTTTGCCCTTGGGCCTGTCTCGGTAACGCCCTCACTGCAAGGAATGGGCATTGGGGCCGCCCTCGTTGAAGCCGGTTTGAACGCGCTTGCCGCAGATGGCGCGGCGGGGTGCATCCTCACCGGTGATCCAGACTACTACGCACAATTCGGTTTTGTGCTGGCCCCGGAGTTGGCGCCTGCGGGCGAACCCGCTGAATATTTCCAGGTCAAGCTGATCCATGGCTCCCTGCCTTCGGGCAAGATCCACTTTGACGCGGCATTCGGGAGCAATGCCTGACCGGATCACCCACGGCAGCAGACGTGTTACGAAAACAACATCTGGACAACCCTATGTCGAAGACAACCACGCAGCCAGTCACTCCAGAGGTCTTTCCCCTTGTTTTTGCGGACGACGTCGGCCGCATCGCCGACTGGGCGGTCGAGAGGCTCGGACTGACCGAATCATGGCGTGCAGTCGAAGACTCCGGTGTCGTGGAACACGCGGAGTTGAGCTGGCCCGGCGGACGGATATCTCTGAACATCCGCCACGACTCAAACCAGCATATGGGTCCAGCCGGGATATCCTTGAGGATTGACGATCCCCAGCAGGTGAAAGCCGTGTATGCAAGGGCGGTGACTGCAGGCGCCTCCATCATCCAGGGCCCTGAAACCACCCGCATTGCCTACAGCTTCACCGCTGTTGATCCTGAAAGGAATCAATGGTGGGTCAATGCCGAGACAGGATTTCTCGATCAACTCAGGCAGGAGAAAACTTCGAGCTGAGTAGCGCAAGCAGAGGGTCGACCAAACTTCTCTCCACTCAGAAATCCTGCGCTCGCTCACTCAACGCCTTGATTCCCGGCGCAGCTCCGCCCACCCGCTGCATTGACAAATCGAGCCCACTCGTTCGCAATCCAATGCTCGGCCGTTCGCCCCTCGACCTTCTCGATTGCGAATGCCACACCTTTCGTTCTTCACACTACCTGTCAGGAGTCGGCCCAGATGGTTCAACCCTCGATCATCGAACAGCAAAAAAAAATCTCGAAAACACCGATGCTGCAACGTGTCGCGGCGATGAAGGAATCGCTGAAGGCGGCTGGTGATGAAGCCCAACACCTTCGTCACCTGCCTGCTTGGGCATCCAGGGAGATGGCAGACCAGGGGCTCTATCGATACGCACTCCCGATTGAACTCGGTGGCGAGAACCTTCGCGCGCGACAGCAGATCGAGATCATCGAGGCCGTGTCGGCCATCGATGGATCTGTCGGCTGGTGTACGCAGATCTCCTCGGAAATCAACGCGCTGGTGATCCGACGGATGTCACCAGAGCTTGCTCACACCATTTTTAACGACTGGGACGCACTGGTCTGTTCCGGGCACGGACCCGCCAATGGCCCCAACCCGGGACGAAAGGCGCGCCGGGATGGCGACGGCTGGCGATTGAACTATCAAGGCTCCTTCGCCAGTGGTTCCCATAATGCGAACTGGAATTTTCTCATGGGCGCATCCACCGTCGATGAGAGCACCGGCAAGCCCGCTGAAGCGTCTTTCATGATTCCACGTGGCGAGTTCGAGATCGTCGATACCTGGGACACTGCGGGCATGCGCGGATCCGGCAGCCATGATGTCCGAATGACGGACTGTTACGTCCGACCCGAGCACCTCCTCCCTTTTCGCTCTCTGGCCCCATGCGAGATCTGGGAGAACCCGACGTACCGCAACCCCACTCACGCAGTCTATAACAAGGCAGCCGTAGCACTGGGTGTCTGTCGTGGGGCCATCGATTCCTTCATCGATCTCGCCCTGGAGAAAACACCATGGGGTGCCGGCGCAAAGCTCAGGGATCAACCTCTCGTGCAATATCGAATTGGTGAAGCGCAGGCCACGTTGATGGCTGCTCGGGCATTTGTCATGGATACGCAGGATCGGTTGGAAGCACACCTCGGCCCGCTCCCGTCAAATGGCGGGCGATTGGCACCGGAGTGGGAGTACTTCTGGCCAGCGCTGTTGGCGTGCGCACACGCGGCGCAATCGTGCAGAACAGTCGTCGACATGATCAACAATACAGCAGGTACCACCGGGAGCCGCATGGACAGCCCGCTGGAACGTCAGTTGCGGGACGCACACCAGGCCGCGAACCACGCGCTCATCTCGTATCGGCATTATGAAGATCTGGGCAAGACCTTTGTGGGTTACGAACCTGCTGCCGGGTATATGGAGCTGTCGCGGGCTTGACGCACCCCAGAGTCGTAGGAGCGGTCTCTGACCGCGATTGTTGGGTTCATCAAAGATCGCGATCAGGAGATCGCTCCTACAGTTGATTGAATCGGCCACGTACGTAGCCTATGACCAGGCTACGCTCGTGCGCGGCGAGCATCCCCTTCCACCCCAGCACCAGCAACGTGACCAGACTGAGACCAAGCGTGACGGCTTGCGCCTGTGCGCCCCATTTCACGCCAATCCACGTGCCTGACAAGCCTAAAATAATCGTCAGACTCATGAGGGTGACGGTCGAGCCGTACTTCCATGCCATCGGATAGGCACGTTGCGCGAGCCACGAAGCCACCAAAGCTCTCACCAGAAAGCCCAGCATGACACCTACGCCCGCACCCAGCAGACCCAGCACCGGCACGAGGACAACCATGCCAACAACGGTTGCCAGCAACGCCGCAGCGTACGCATACAGGCTCAGATAACTTCGCATGGAGAGGCCGATGCCGATTTCAGTGATCCAGCCAACTGCCTGGATAGCGAGGCCCATTGCTAGCGGGAAGACCACCACCGCAGCCTCGACATATCGATCGGATGCCAGCACCTGGATGAGCGGTTGTGCCAGGAGCGCCAACGTCAGGACAACCAGGCACATGAAAAACGCAAAGAGCTTCAACACAAGGTTGTAGGTCGCTACTGCATTTGCCTGCTTATGCAGCGCAAGGGAAAACGGACCCCACGCGGTTTGAAACGCGCTGACGACCAAACCGGTGAGCACGGCGACCTTGGTGGCTACCGCATACAGGCCAAGGGACTCAGCGCCGATCAGATCAACGATCAGCGTGCGTTCAAGTGTTGGTGAAAACGCGCCAATCACGCAGACCATGCCTATCGGGATTGCATACGGCAACATCTCGCGGACGTGACGTGCATGGTTTGGCATCACCAACCAGCGCCGGATGAACACCAGACCAAGCACACCGAACAGGGTGTTTGTACACAACCCCACCAGCAGCACCCCTTCAACCCCAACATCGAAGACGATTACTGCGGTCACCAGTGAGGCGGTCTGCACCACTGCGAAGCCGATCGCCATGATGAGATATTGATTGCGGGCGAAGGTCCACTTCAGGAGCCCCTGCGTGAAGCTGATCAGCAGCAGAAAAGGCAGTTGCAGGAGCACGATCCGAAAAAGATCCACACTGTCTGTCGTTGCGACCAGAAAACCGGCGATCCAGTCTGCACCCAACCAGAGCCACGGCAGCAGCACCGCCAGGCCAATCAGTTGAAAAAGCAGCGACTGCGAAATCAGCTGTCGTCGTTCATCGGTATCTTCGGTTTCATAGAAATAGCGTGCCACGGCTGAATCCTGACCAAAGACGAACGAGATCGTCATGAAGCTCGCCAGAACCAGGAAAAAATCCAGCACGCCGTAATCAGACAGCGAAAAGTGCCGGGCGAGCAGTGGAAAAGTAATGAGCGCCAGCAGCGAAGCTGCTGCTGCTGCGCCACCGTAGAGCGCGGTGTCCTTGAGCAGAAAGCCAAGCCGGCCACCCAAAGAGAGGTTGGTGGGTGTCGCGTCGTTCATCTCACTCACGACGTACACCGCTGGAAGGTGCTGTCTTCACGACGTGCATGGATGAACTGGACGTGTCCATTCACACGAACTCCTCACCCGTCGGCTTGCAACAGTTCCAGCCACTGCCTGGCCAGACTGATGCCGTTGTAGCGGTTGAACCAGGTCTTTGCATCTCGGCCAATCGTCGCCGCGTGTTCCGGATGGTCAACCATATCAAGCAGATGCACGAGAATGTCATCAGCCGTCCGTACTGGAAGCATGGGTGGTGGCGGATGCCCGAAGATGTGTTCGTACTCCCCGTCGGCAAAGTTGAACCCCTGCAGGAGCGGCTTGCCACTCGCCAAAGCCTCCCAGCCCGTACCGCCCCAGAGGATTCTCGGAACCTCGTAGAACTCCCCGACGCCGATGTTCACACGCGAGAGCAGCCACATCAGTTCCCGACGATCCATCTTCGGCAACCAGTGAACGCACGCTTCGATGCCAAGCTCCGCGATCAACTGTTTCGTGGTTTGAACATCAGTGCCGTACTCGACCACCAGGAGGCGCAGCTTGATCTCTGGTCGCGCCTTGACCAGCGCTGCACACGACCGGAACAGCCAGTCATTGTGCTTGTTCTCCTTGAGCCAGGCTTCGCTCGAATAGGTGCCCGGGTTAGTCCAGAACAAACGCGCCTGATGCAGGATCGTGAAGTCGGCGCCGTCAATGACCGCGCTCGCACTACGCAGAACATCGGTGAGTGGGGCTTCCGGCATGTCGTCTTCTACATACACCGCCGGTATTGCGAGCTTGAGCGGTTCAACGCCGATATCGCACAGGACATCATGCGTGAGACCCATCTCCGCATTCAGTACATGTCTTGCCGCACGAATCCCTTCTGACTGTCGTCTTGCAATCTGCTCCCCGACGAAACGATTGAAGCCCAGCATGCCCTCAAAACGCGCCACAAATTCGCCAGAGCGCAAGAACTCAACGCCCGTGGAATACGGGAAGAAGATGTCCAGCGATCGCCCGGTTCGGGCAAGACAGGCTGGTGTGATCCCGGATGCCAGAAGTCGGTCATAACTGCCGTAGGTGTCGTGAATCAGCGTTGTCGAAACCGGAAGGGCCCAGCCGTCCTGCAGCCTGAGCGATGAACGAAACAAGGAGCGCATGGCCATGAGCCAGGACCATGGAAACTCCAATGCTGTAACCAGCGCATTGGGAACCGTGGTCCGGTGTACGAAGGGCTGCCACTTGTCCATGCTCCAGGTGTCACATTCCGGCTTGAAGTGACTGAGCGCCTTTTGTCCGTCGTTGGCATACAACAGCAAATGTGCATCAGCGCCGAGATCACGGAAATAACGCATGATTGCGAAGTTGGCGTTGTTCATATTGCCGATCAGCGCGATTTTCATTCCAGTACGGCTTCCAGTTGCCTTGCGTCCGGAAAATTCACCAGTACGCCCATACCCTGCCGCTGAAAAACCACCAGGCTGCCGAGCGCGACTGCCGAGGCATGCGCTTGTTTCACCACGCGACCAATATCTTCCACACTGCCTGCGCCACCGTGCGCAATAACAGGAATGGACACGGCATCTGCAACGCGATTCACCAGATCCAGGTCAAAGCCTTCCCACGAGCCCTCGCGGTCGATGGACGTGAGCAGTATTTCGCCTGCACCACGACGTTCCACTTCCACAGCCCAGCTGACGGGATCACGCCCGGTGTTGCGACGACCGGACTGACTACGCACTGTCGCGCGACCCAGCAGACCCGACTTCACATCAATCGATGCCACGACCGCCTGACTGCCATATTGCCGAGCCAGTTCGGTCAACAGTTCCGGTCGATCGAAGGCAGCCGTGTTGACACATATTTTTTCAAAACCAATGTCGAATACGGATTTGGCCTGCGCGACTGACTGCACGCCACCGCCATAGCCGAGGGGCATGAAACACTCATCGGCGATGTCGGCCAGCAACGTCAGGTTGGGGCCACGGCCTTCCCGACTGGCCGTGATGTCCAGAAACATCAACTCATCGACTTCTAGTTCGTTGAAGATGCGAACGGTGTTACACGGGTCACCGACGTAGCTGAACTTGTCGAAGCGTACTGTCTTGACCAGGCTTTCATCACGCAGCAGCAGTACCGGAATGACGCGGGTGCGCAGCGTATTCATGACGCCGCAAAGTTCCGGAGAATCTGCATGCCATGACGATGGCTCTTTTCCGGATGAAACTGCACACCATAGATGTTGTCGCGTCCGATGGCCGCTTCAAAGTCCAGACCGTAGTGGGTACGCATCAGGGAGTGCACGGGATCATCCACTTGCACACAGTAGCTATGCACAAAGTAATAGCGTGACAGCCCCTCGATGCCCTGTGTCAGGACACTGGGTGACGTTGGTGTCGCGACGTTCCAGCCCATGTGCGGCACCTTGAGCCCGTCCTGCCGTGGAAATCGTCGGGCGGCTCCCGGGATCCAGTTCAGTCCCGGCAGCGAGCCTTCTTCACTCGAGCGGGTGAGCAGCTGCATGCCAAGACACACTCCAAGTACCGGGATGCACTCGGAGAGCGCTTTCAGACGCAGTACGTCAAGCAACCCAGGCACACCATTGATTCGCTCCATGGCTGCATCAAACGCACCGACACCTGGCAGCACGATTTTTTCAGCATGCCGAATCACTTCAGGGTCAGCCTCGACGGACGCTTTCACCCCGATCCGCTTGAACATGTTGAGCATGGAGCCGAGATTGCCCATGCCGTAGTTGACGATGGTTATGATGTCGGCAACCTGCCTGGAAAACAGTATTTCAGGTAAAAACTCATCGGCACAAGATTGGCCTTGGCCAACACGAAGAACAACGGTCGCAATCGTTCAAAACGTTTTTTATAGGTGGGAAACTCAGTCCAGTTTTTGGGTGGCGCCCGCATGATGTCGTCGTATTGACTGTCACTGAGCCCCAGTCGCTTCTTGAAGTACCCTACCAGTTCCTCTTCGATCAACGGTGGCGTGTTGTACTCAGCCCAGGCCTCGGTACGCGACATCTGACCATTTCGAGCCAGTGCTGAGAGCGTGTTGTTGCGCATGTCACTACCGAATTTTTGCGGCAGGTACACACTGTGGCAGAACGACGTCATCCGGTTTTCCAGGTGATGGCCGCCGTAGTACTGCCAATCGTAGTTGGTCTTGAGAAACTCTCTGGCTTCTTCCTTTGAATACTGGATGTACCAGAACGGTCGGATGAACTTTGTTTGATCAAGGATGGCCGACTTGAGAAATCGCGCAAAAGTCATCAGCGGATAGGTCTTCAGCCGGTCACGGCCAAAACGGCTGTGGATCGCTTCGATGTATCGTCCATCAAAGTAGTTGCGTCCCAGCGGGGTGATGCCCTCCGCGACAAACGAGTGACCTTCGAGGATGGTCTTGATTCCATACTTTGCGGCAACCTTCCGGAGCAGGTAGGCATAACCCAGATCGGTCGACGCCTCGATTTCCGGAACACCAGACAGAAAAAACGCCCGGAAGATGTCATCTGCTTCCTTGTTTGCAACCACATGGGTATACAGATCAACATCCAGACATTTGAGCACTTTCTGGATGTTCATGGTGGCGATGGCGGAGTTCCACGTATTGTCGTAGTGAACCGCCAGAGGCCGCAATCCCCAGTGTTTTGACAGGTAAACCAGGTAAGAAGAATCCGTCCCGCCACTGACGCCGACTATGCAGTCATATTGTTTCCCTGCACCGGCTCGCTTTATATCGGCAAGGATCTCGGCAAAGAGCGCTTCGCCCTTGGCCTGTCCGGTGCCGTATTGACTGACCAGCGCTTCAACCTGTCGGCAGTAGTTGCAGATGCCCTCGCTGTCAAAGTGAATGGCCGAAACACGTTCGTCGTAAATGCAGCGGGAGCAGATCCGCAGAGTTACCTTGTTGATGTCCGGGTTCAGCAGGAGGCTCATGTATTCAGTGCACCGAGTTGCTGTCCACCCTCCCCCAGGAGCTTTGAGAGATCGGACTCAAACCAGGTTCTTCCGTCATAGGCGACCTCCAGCAGACGAATGAAACCGCCTCCGCAAGCGACGTTGTACTGACTGGGAGCAACGTGCTCGATGCGTCCGAAGTCAACCTCGTGATCGCACTGCTCGTGCTGTGCAGACCAGATGTGCAAGGGCTTGTCATTCAGCGTGGTAAAGGCACCTGGATATGGCCGCGTCTGAGCGCGGATGAAACGGTCCAGGTAAGCGTTGTCCTGGGTCCAGTCGATTCGGCCATCCTCAGGTCCACGCTGCGAAAATATTCTGCGCTTCGATTCATCCTGAGCGCTTGTTGCCTGTGTGCCTCTCGCAAGCCCGGGTAACGTCTGGCGCAGCACTTCAAGTCCCCGCTCTTCGATGCGCGCATACAGGGAGGCAATGGTGTCATCAGGACGAATGGCTTCTTCTGCCTGCGCCACAATCGGCCCGGAGTCCACCCCATCGTCCATCTGAAAAAGTGTAATTCCCGTGCGGGTCTCGCCGTTGATCATCGCCCAGACCAGCGGTGCGCCACCGCTGTAGTCCGGCAACAACGATGCATGCAATCCGAAGGCAGGCGCCAATGCTCGCCAGCGCCTTGGAATCATGTGATACCAACCGGCAACGACAAAGGCATCCGGATTCCACACAGATACCGCATCCAACAAGGCGCTGTCATTCATCGCGCCCTTCAACACTTCAACAGGAATGTGCCTGGCTTGCGCAACCGTCACAAAATCCGCATGCAGAACGTTGGTCACGCCGGTCGGTCGATAGGAAATGGCGAAAGTCTGTGGCGCGGTGACGATACCAACAACGCTGACATCGGCCGCTTCCAAACAGGCACCCAGGCAACGCAGGCCGAACGTGCTGGCACCGATGAAGACA
>CAMDVY010000089.1 GCA_945878745.1 Klebsiella pneumoniae
GCCACGTGGGCGCGTTACAGCGGCCGGCACTTTGCCTGCGCAGGTCGATGATTGTCAACGTTCATCAATCTGGGCTCATCAACCTGGACTCATCAAGCGACCAGATACTCACGCGTGCCAAACACGCGCTCGTAGTGCTCGGCCGTGAACAATTCTGCAGGTATGCGCTCTGGCCCCATGAAGGCAGCCCCAACCGTTCCAGCCAGTTCCGGCTGCTCCGCAAACAGAGTCATCGCCCGTATCCGGCGTTGCACATCCACCTCACCAAACCTGGCATTCAGCGTGGTGGCGAAGGAGGCCGTGTACCGCAATCGACGCATGCGCTCCTGCCTTTCCTCAACGTACGGACGAAACTGCTCAACCGACCAGTCATTGCTACCGACCAGTGTTTCGCCAACCATGCGTACATCTCGCAATGTGACGGACATCCCCTGCCCCAGAATCGGATCGTTGTAACCCGCCGAATCACCGATCAGCACCGCGCCTTCAACACAGGGAACGTCAACCCAGGCATCCTGGCTCGGCCATGATTTGCAGGGGCCGACAGGTTGTGCCTTGGCAATCACTTCGCTGTGCGGCACCTGCGGCATGTTGAACAGGGCAAGCATTTCCTGTGCGCCATCGGTTCCCGTGAAGCGCGCTCGACCGGCATAGGCGTAGTCCGCATACAGTCGGACACGGCCACCACCCTGGGGAAACACGAGATAATGAATATCGCCCACTTTGCCAACGGATTGAAGATCTTCCGGCCAGCCATGCGCCCCTTCGATCAGCAATCCTGCCAGCAGATGATCAAGTGGCGCTTCATTCATGGGAATCGACAACTGACGACGCACCGTTGAACCTCGACCGTCCGCGCCAACGATCAGTCGACACGAAACACTGTGTTCACTTCGACCATGCACAAAGCTCACCTGCGGTGTGGCTCCGGCCACCACCTTCACACGGCTGATGCCTCGACGCACATCAACACCCGCCTCGATCGCCGCGGCCAGCGATTCGTTCTGCATGACGACGTGTTGCATACACAGCGGTCCGGGAATGTCATCGCGCAACTGGGTCATTGGCCCACCCATGGCTTCTGCCTGTGCAGGTTGAAGCAATTCGTCGTAACCGATGCTGCGCCGCAGGTGATGCCCACCCGCGGCCATGAACCGGTCATACAGCCCGACACGCTTCAGCTCAGCGACGCCCCACGGTGCCATCCACTCACCGCGGACGCGGTCTTCAAACTGCGTCAACTGCTCAAGCAGCAATACCCGCATCCCGGCTCGTGCGAGATATCCGCCCAGCGCGCTGCCACCAAGACCGCCGCCAACAATGGCCACGTCTACACCGGTCGTCATATCAGACATCGTTGGTCTCCTTGTTGAAACCCCGGACATTTCATGTCACCCAGCCCTGCGGGAAGTTTTCTTCCAGTAATTCAGTGATGCTCAGGGATTGTATGCCGTGCTCGGCATGCATCTGCGCCGTGAGTTCGGACGCATCGTGGGTGCGCGAGTACACCAGGCAGTTCGGCCAGTTGCGCTTGATCCACAGCGAGGTCCGAAGATTATGGGCTGCATCACCGGTACCCAGAATGATGACCGGCTCGCCGATCTCCAGATCAACATGGTCTCGCAGCTTGCGCCATACCTCCGGGTGTGAAACATCGCCCTGCAACAAGAGGCGTGGTTGACTGCTGCTCAATCGCTCCTGCTCCTCGACGACCTGCAAACGCCGATCCGCATCAACATCGATGATTGCGATCATTGCCAGTTCGTTCGGCGCATGCTGCTCGAGTTCTTCGAGCACCGTCTGGCCGAATCGGCCGAAACCGGCCAGCACCACCACGTCCTGGGTCTGGGTTCGCTGGAAGTGCTGGATCAACTGTTTGCTGACCAGGTTCATGGCCGCAAAATTGTAGGCATTGAAGGTCACGCAGTTGCGCGTGACATCCGTGTCCGCCAGCGAACGCATGAAGCGCAGATTGTGGCTGTGCAGCACGATCTTGCCCGCAAGCTTCGGATAACGGGCCAGCACACGCGCAGCGGTTTCAAAGGTTGCAAAGTCATCATCACCCAGCAGGACCAGACGGCGCGCGCGGCGCAACCGCAGTTCCTTCAGCAGGAAGTCATGCGTGGTGTCGCCGTTGATGACCAGTGCGTGGAACGACTGTTCAAGCTCGCGGTCGCGGCCCGGTTCAAACCGACGATCAACCACCAGCACCTGAATTTCGGGATCCAACCGGCGCAATACCCGCAGATAGCTGGTGGTCAGCTCACCCGATCCCACCACGATCACATGATCCTGGAGATGATTGAGCCGCCAGCGGGTCGGCGACAGTGCTCGAAGTACAGCCTCGATGACTGCTGACGCGGTCAGTAGCGGCGATCCGAAATAGGCGAGCCACAGCAACGCCTGCCCCCACATCGGCCCACCGACTGGCGTACCGATATCGAGGCCGCCAATGACGAACAAACCGAGAGAGAAGTAAGCCTGGGTCAACAGTCCTGCGGCACCGACATTCGGCGTATCAGTGAGGTCGATACCACTGCGGAAGCCGATGATTGCCATCAGGAAGGTCAGCGCTGCGGCATACCACCGCCAACCCAGTGTCGCGCGACCGAATGACTGCATACCCAACGAACTCCAGGGACTGGAACGATAGGCGGGATTATCCGCGCTTTTCCCGGCAATTGGGCGCCATGTACGGGATCGATGGCCTTACAACTGCTCGCTCCCGTATCCCCGGACCCTCGGGTTACACTCCCATGACGCTATATTCGGGGGAAGCGGCTTGCGGTTCTGGAGCTGGATCGTGGTGATAGGACTGTGCCTGCTGACGGCGGCGGGCCTGGCTTTCTATAAATACAGCGAGATCCAGAGCGCCATTGCCCGAGGCAAGGCGTTTCCCGAACCGATGGAAGCCGTCGTTGCGGTCTCAGCTATCGCGATTGAGCGGCAATCCGGCCTCACCGTGAGCGGCGTGGTTGTGGCCACTCAATCTGCAGAACTACGTAACGAGCTGCCGGGGCGCATCGCTCAGGTCGGGTTCAAGGCAGGCGCCCTTGTCACGCAAGGTCAATTGCTGGTCGGTCTTGATACCACGCAGGAACGCGCCCAGCTGGCCGAGACTCAGGCCAGCCTCGAGATCGCCCGACTGGCGCTGGCCAGGGCAGAACGACTCGTCAAATCAGGTGCCGGCTCGGTTGAAGCGCGTGACCAGGCCAAGGCTCAATTCGAAGAAGCCAGCGCCCGCACACGAGCGTTGTCCGCCACCATCGACAAAAAGACCCTGCGCGCACCTTTCGCAGGTATCGCCAGCCTCCATCAACTGGAAGCCGGCCAATACCTGCCCGCTGGCTCCATGGTCGCGACACTGGTCGGCCACGACCAGAATCTGTGGATCGACTTTTCGGTACCGCAGTCGCAGGCGGACCTTGCGCCCAATGCGGTGGTCCAGGTGAGGGCAGATGACCTGGCTCTGGGTGAACTTGAGGCAACCGTCATCGCCAGGGACCCTTCCGTGCAGGCGAGCTCCCGCAACCTGCGTTTTCGTGCGCAGCTCAGTGCAGCACCGCCTGGCCTGCTCCCGGGGATGCTGGTCAAGGTCAACGTACCCATGGGCGACGTGCGTCAGCTCGTCACGGTACCTGCACAGGCGATTCGCCAGGACAGCCTCGGTGCTTGTGTGTACGTGCTGAAGGAAATCAACGAAAACGGTCAGAACAAGCTGCGCGCCGAACGACGGCCAGTCGTGGTATCTGCCGTCGGTATTCCGGACGCTGCGGATCAACTGGTCATTGAAGCGGGATTGGCAGCCGGCGAACGCATCGCCGCCAGCGGCGCCTTCAAGTTGCGCAACGGGTCTCTGGTGCAGGTCGTTGAACGCGATCCTGCATCAGTTGATCGCATCGTCGGTCATTGAGCATACAACCGCATGACGCCTCCTGAACTGACTTCCGCAGCCACCAGGCCTCGTTTCACCGACATCTTTGTTCGTCGTCCGGTCCTCGCCATCGTCCTCTCTCTCGCACTCGTACTGATCGGACTGCGCACTGCGGTTGACATGCCCGTCCTGCAGTACCCCGAAATCGAGAGTTCATCGCTGGTCATCACCACGCCCTACATCGGCGCCGATGCGAAGACCGTCCAGGGATTTGTCACCGAACCCATCGAACGGGCCGCGTCTTCCATTCCCGGCATCGACTACGTCGACTCGACCACCACTGCGGGCATGAGCACCGTCACCGTCTGGCTCAAGCTGAACGAGCGCAGTACCGACGCGCTGGCAGAACTGACGACCCGACTCAGTCAGATCCGGTTCGAGCTGCCGGCCGGCGCGGAAGATCCCGCGGTCCGCGTGCGACGCGCGGATCGACCGCAAGCCGGTTGGTACCTGGACGTACCTTTGAACGAAGGCATGGATCGGACCACGGTCACGGACTATCTGACACGCCGAGTAAATCCCCTGCTTGCTGCAATTCCCGGCGTCCAGGAAGTTACGCTTGAGGGCGGTCGCGATCCGGCCATGCGCGTCTGGCTCGACCCCGACCGAATGGCTGCCTACAACGTCAGTACCCAGGACATTGAACGCGCGCTCGGTCGCAACAACGTCATCGGTACCGTGGGTTCCAGCGAAAACGGTGATCGACGCGTAAATCTGCTGGTGGATTCGACCTTGCACGATGCCGACGAGTTTGCGCGCATCGTCATCCGGCGCAACGACGACGCGATGATCCGTATCGCCGATGTGGCATCGGTTGAACTGGATGGCATCGAACCTTCCGGCACAGCGAGGATTTCCCAGCAACCTGCGGTCTTCATCGCCATCTGGCCGCTGCCAGGCGCCAACGAGATCGACATTGCCGATGCCATGTACGTCATGCTCGACGACATCAACAGAACGCTACCGGACGGACTGCACATCGGCATCGGACACGATGTCACCCTCTACATGCGCGATGCGCTGCGGGAGATCTTCATTACGCTGGCTGAGACGGTCCTGCTGGTGGGGATCGTGGTCATCGTGTTCATGGGTTCGTTACGAACCGCGCTGGTGCCGCTGATCACGATTCCCATCTCGCTCCTGGGCGCGGTCGCAGCGATGTCGCTGATGGGCTTTTCGCTGAATCTGCTGACGGTACTGGCCATCGTCCTGGCAGTCGGTCTGGTGGTGGATGATGCCATCGTCGTCGTTGAAAATGTTGCCCGCTACATGCGCGAGGGCATGACGCGGATGGAAGCTGCGCTGGCCAGTTCGCGACAACTGTTTGCCCCCATCATCGCGATGACCCTCACACTCTCTGCGGTGTATGCCCCGATCGGCTTTCTGTCAGGCCTGACCGGTGTGCTCTTCAAGGAATTTGCTTTCACACTGGCGATCGCTGTACTCATCTCCGGTCTGCTCGCCCTGACGCTGTCACCCATCATGAGCGCCTGGGTGGTCGCTGATGAAACGCGATTCACCAAACTGGTGAACAGGGGTTTTTCTGCGTTGCAGCGACGGTACCAACGTCTGCTGGATCAATTGCTCGCACGCAATGCCCAGGTGTTGTTTGTTGCGCTCTTTGTCTCGCTGCTGGCTGTACCGTTCTACTTCATGTCGGGTTCAGAACTGGCCCCGCTGGAAGACCAGGGCAACATCCGGGTGGTCATCACTGCACCACCCGAAGCATCCCTCGACTACACCGAGCGTTACATGTACGACGTGGTCTCGGCGATGGAAGATCTGCCCGGTTCCACCTTCATGTGGCAAGTGTTGTTTGGATCCGGTGGATTTGGCGGCATGCAATTCACCGATTTCGATGCGCGTCCAGAAAGCGTGCATCAGATGATGCCGCAGGCTTTCCGCAACCTCTCACAGATTCATGGTGTTACCGCCCGGCCTATCCTGCCCTCAGCACTGCCCACCGCGGGCCGGTTTGGCGTTGAACTGGTGGTCATGTCGGCCGATCCCGTCGAGATGATGTTGCCCGAAGCCAACAAGCTTATGCAGAGCGTCATGCAGACCGGCACTTTCATGTTTACGGACACGGATCTGCGGATCGACCTTCCACAGGCCCGTTTCGAACTCAATCGCGAGCGAATCGCCGACCTCGGCATGGACCTCGCGGAAGTGAGTCGTCAGCTCAGCGTGTTCCTGTCCGGAAACTTCATCAATCGATTCGACCTGGATGGCAAGGCGTATCGGGTGATTCCCATGGTCAAGGATCAGGACCGCCTGAATCCAGCACAACTGCTGCAATTGCAGTTACGTACACCAGCGGGTGAACTCATGCCATTGAGCGCGCTGGCCGAGTTGAAGACGGAAGTAGGCCCTCGTGTGCTTGGCAAGTTCCAGCAGAACAACGCCTTTCGCATCTATGGCGGTGTCATGCCTGGCACGACCAAGGAACAGGCACTGTCCACCCTCGAAAACGCAGCCCGGGAACAACTGCCTGCCGGTTACAGCATCGACTACGCAGGCGAATCACGCCAGTTGCGCCAGGAAGGCAACACCTTGCTCGGAGTGCTCGGAGTCTCCCTGGCGCTGGTCTACTTCGCCCTCGCGGTGCAGTTCAACAGCTTTCGCGATCCGTTGGTGGTGTTGATCGGCTCAGCGCCCCTGGCGATTTCAGGCGCCCTGCTGTTCACCTTTGTCGGCTGGACGACCATCAACATTTATTCCCAGGTCGGGTTCATCACGCTGGTCGGTCTGATTGCCAAGAACGCGATTCTCATCGTCGAATTCGCTCGACAACTCCAGGAACAGGGTCGGGAGAAACTGGCAGCCATCAAGGAAGCCGCCAGCACCCGTCTGCGCCCGGTGCTGATGACCACCGGCGCGACGGTCATGGGCCACTTTCCGTTGGTACTGGTAAGTGGTGCGGGTGCCGAAGCCCGCAACAGCATCGGCATCATACTGGTCGCTGGCATGTTGATCGGCACACTGTTCACGCTCTTCATCCTGCCAAGCGTCTACATGGTGCTGGCGTCCAGACATGAGCACCCTGACAGGTTGCCGAAAGAGCAACCTGATGCACCGGTTGCCGAACCGAGCTGAAAGGCAATTCGGCGGATCAGTACTGCGCCGTGCCACCATCCACGCTGAGGGTGGCACCGGTAATCCCACCACCTGCGTCAGATGCCAGGAGTACCGCCATGGCCGCAATTTCTTCAACCGTGTTCGGCCTTTGAATGGCGGCTTCACGGGCAAACATGGCGACCATGTCGTCGAAGGTCATGCCCATGGCGGCAGCCGTTGCCGGCCCGTTATCCTTGACGATATCCGTGATGACAAGGCCTGGGCAGATAGCATTGACGGTTACACCGAGGGGCCCTACTTCACGGGCAACTGATTTGGTGAGGCCGTTGATTGCGTGTTTTGCTGCCGTATAGGCGCTGAACGCAATCTTGCCGATCTTGCCTTCGACCGAAGAGATGTTGATCACCCGGCCCCATTTGCGTTCCGTCATGCCGTGCAGCGCACGTCTGGTGGCCCAGAAGGTGGAATACAGGTTCCACTTCATGGTGCCGTCAAATGCTTCATCGCTGAGCAGCATGATTGGTTGCAGATCGGTGGCACCACCGGCATTGTTGACAAGAATATCAACACGGCCAAAGGCAGCAATGGATGCATCGACAAATCCTTCCACGTCCGCTTGCAACTGCGCGTCGCCGGCAATGAACTTCGCGCGTGATCCGGCACCCAGACTCGCCAGGGCGTCGGCGCCCTTGGTCGCGTTGCGAGCCATCAGCGTGACACTGGCTCCCTCGTCGAGAAAGGCTCGTGCAATGCCCAGACCAATACCCGCAGTGCCACCGGTAATCGCTGCCACCCTGCCATCCAGCTTGCCCATGTCCAGTTCCTCGTTACAAAGCCGCGAGTCTAACTGTCCTGCGTCTGGTGTCGAATTTTGTCGCTTGCTGGCATAAGGTAAGCATCCAGTCATCGTTCGTCTTTTGTGGGGGGATGGGATCATGGCCGAAACAACTCAGATCGTGGATACCGCCAACGCCTGGCGCAGCGACACACCCGGTCATGCCGGCTGGGCCCGAACCGCACATGCCGCCGATCCCAACAAGTATTTCATCGCCTCAGCGGATGGTCATGTGCAGGAGCCTTCCAATCTCTGGGTGGATCGCATGGACGCGAAGTACCATCACCGCCTGCCCGGTGTTGTCATGGATGCCAGTGGCAATCCGATGCAGAAAACTGAAGGGTTCCGACCACTTCGCATCCGCAACATCCCTTTCGAAGGTGAAGATCTGCTGCGCAACAAGTCCGGCAAGACGCCTGAGGAGCGTCTGCGCGATCTGGCCATGGATGGGGTGGATGCCGAAATCCTGTTCCCCAACCGGGGGTTGACGATCTGGGCGACTCCGGACGCCGTATTCAGCCAGGCCATGTGTCGTGCGTACAACGAGTGGGCGTGGGAGACCTTTGGTGCATTCAATGATCGTCTCGCACCGATGGCGTGTGTTGCCCCCGGCGATCTCGCCGGAACCATCGCCGAAGTCGAGCGCTGCGCGAAGCTCGGATTCAGAGGGCTCTCGCTCCCCTGCAAGCCAGTGTGGGGGCCGCCCGATCACGAAGCACCCAATTACAACCTGCCGGAATTTGATCCACTGTGGGCGTGCATACAGGACGCTGACCTGCCGATCACCTTTCATGTCTCCACCGGCCGCGACCCCCGAACCTCGCGGGGCAACGGCGGCGCGATCATCAACTACGCCGTGCACTCGCTGGCTCCGACCATGGAGCCGATTGCCAACCTCTGCGCATCCGGTGTGCTGGATCGCTTTCCGAAGCTGATCTTTGGTTCGATCGAAGCCGGTATCGGCTGGGTCGCCTGGGCGCTGACAGCGATGGACGAGGCCTACAAAAAACACCACATGTGGGTGCGCCCGAAGCTCAAACAACTACCCAGCGAGTATTTCCGGCAAAACGGGTTTGCCAGTTTCCAGGAAGACCCTCCGGGACTTGCTGTCGCTCGTGAACTCAGGCTCACCGACAACTTCCTGTGGGCCAATGATTTCCCTCATCACGAAGGCACCTGGCCACACTCCGCCGCAGCCATTGAGCGCACCATGGGTGGTCTGACTGACGCCGAGCGCGCGAAAATCCTCGGCCTGAACACCGCGCGGATATTCAAGTTGCCAATCCCTGAACGATATCGGTCTGTCAGCTGA